>JASMLX010000110.1 GCA_030748495.1 Candidatus Poribacteria bacterium
GAAGAAACCTTGCATTAGAATGCCTCATAATGCTCTCACTGCTTGGTGAGAGGTAAAAAAGGCCGAACTGAGGTTAACTAATTCGATCCTGACACACATCGAAACCCGCAAGAGTAGCGCCGATAAAGCGGAGCGTTGCGGATGCGGTAAGCTACCCGGAGATCGAGAGTAGAGCTGTCCCAACCTCCACCCTGCAACCCCCGGTATTTGCCTGTGACCGGTCCAGACGGGTTCTTAGCCGGGGTGTTACTGTAGTAATCAGAGCCAGACCAATCCTGACACCATTCATAAACGTTGCCGGCCATATCATACAGTCCGTATCCATTAGCCGCAAAACTTCCTACTGGTGAACATTTACTCCACTTGGCCTTTCCACCGGTACCGTCATAGTTGGCATCATCATGGCTAATCTCATCTCCCCATGGATACCGTTTGCCTACCAAGCCCCCACGAACTGCATATTCCCATTCCGCTTCTGTCGGTAGCCGTTTGCCCGCCCACCCGGCATAAGCGGTGGCATCATTCCAATTCACCAGCACCATTGGATACTCGTCACCTGGCGAATACTTGGCTACATCATTCCAATTGCCTCCATAGTTATAGCCACTCTGATTGACAAACTCTCTGAATTGACCTACTGTCACTTCACGAGTGTCCATATAGAATTCATCCAGTTCTACTGTATGTACTGGCAAGGCATTACTCAGACCGTCCAGATGATCCCCCATCTCAAACGACCCAACCGGGATCAGTGCCATCTGGGAGTTATCTTTCTCCCAAGTAATTTTCTCCCTCGATACCGGTTTTACCCCGTCATCTGCTAACACTCTGATTGCAAAGTTCTCTCCATATACATGCAGAAACTCATCTGTTGCTATGGTCCATACTATCTCTTTCCCTCTCCCACTATTAACCTCTTCCCCTACATCACCCGACAGTTGCTCTCTCGGTACTGTAAAACCGAATGTCTTTCCACCATCATCCGATACCTTGACGCTAACTGTCATCAGATCTCCATGCCCATCTTCCACCTGATAGCTGATCAACACATGCTCATAATCCAACTGCTTTGCTATTGGGTCAGAAACTACCGGCTCCTGGTTCTCCCCCTGCGTCCACAAACTCATCGTTAGCAACAGTAACAATACAGATAAATATGCCACTTTTCTCATTTGGTTCTCCGGTAAAAGTCCAATAGTGTATGTATAGGCTAAACTTGTCTTAATCTCACTTCAAGTAGTTGATGGTTAGTATGACAGGTCAGGGTAGTCTTGCATGGTCAATCGTCAGAAAAATTATCTGATATAAGCCCATAGTCGCTCAGCTAGCGGCAGGGTCAGACACGTGGTATTGATCATCCATTCGGCACGTAAATCATAGTATCAGATTATGTAAATTAGCGTAGAGACGAGATCATTCCTCCGTGTCATAAATTTGCCTGATCGGTTTTAGTCGTCTGGATTTGAGGGTAAACCATCATTCAGTCCCATGGCCAGGCGGCCGGCAGGAGTTAAGCGAGCGACTGTCCATTCAGGTTCCCAGGTGAAATCGACGATTACCTCTCGTATACCGTCCAGTTTGAGCAATCGATGGCGGATCGGCGTAGCCATAAAACCGTATTTAGGTCGGCCACGATGCGGCATGGTCATCAGAATATAGACTACATCACCTCTTAGGTTGAGATCGTAGATGTATCCCATATCGACCACGTTGGCGTCGACGGTGTAAAACATCTCGTCTTTCACCTGGCGCAAGGCTTGCCAAATCTGCTCCTTCATCTCGGCAGTAGCCACCCTGGCCGTATCGCCGATGCCTTTATCCGGGTTGGGTCGGTTTTCAGCCTTCACCTTAATTTTTGGAACCACCTCATTTTGTAGATTGACCTCGGCATCTATTTCTAGCGGGTTCAATAACTGAAGTCGAAGGCGCTCGACCTCTTCCCGGCCGGATTCCGACGAATAAGGCGCCACCCGGTAAGCGTTTTTCTGCTTTAAGCAGGCACCGGCGTGAAACTGGGGATTGTCGCGGGCAGCCCACCGGCTCCACAGTTGGCCATGCCCACTATAGTTGAGCACCGGAGCACCACTGTGATATAGGGCATCAAAGTTGTCGGCCTGATGTTCCAGCCAGATGGCTATAAAGGCGTCGCGGCTGTGTTGATTATAGAAACCGACGCCCCACAAATCGTCCTGTTCATTTCCCGGTACCTGACCTTCATGGAGTTTACCCTGACGGTCGATCCAAACCGTCTCGGTGAAGGCGTAGCCAGAGAAGACCCACTCGTCGTCGCGCAGATAGTTGAGCTCAAAATCCTTGCTCATCTCCATTTTGCCCTCTTTAATGAAGTAGGGCAATCCGGCATAGAACCTGTAGGTGACATCAATGTGCATCCGGCTGGGTGTGAATAGCGGGTGGACTGGGCTGTGCGGGAACCCCCATCTTTGAACCTGAACACAGACCGGGCCTTTAACTACCTCGTAGTTGGGACAGGTAGCCCAGTTGGTGACACGGAACTTCTGGAACTGATTTGAGGACAGATAGTCGTGGGCCCAATCGATGTTGGGTGGCTCACCGTGGCCCTCGCCACCAGCGAACAGTTCCAGCCCGTGCGCTTGCTTATAGGTCAGACGTTCCAACTGACCCATCTGAGCGGATAGATCGGCCGCATAGTGGTAATTTTCGATGCGAAGACCGTAGCCTTCTCCGCTGGTCTGCAGATCCGACAGATAGTTGGGCAGTTCCGCGTCCGAATTACCATAAAAAATCAGGTATACGGTACTGGCGTTAGCCTCAATATCGGCTAGAAACATCAGGCGACAGGATTGCGGTTTAGCCAACGCATAACTGGTAGAAGAGGCGGCAGGGTGATAATCCCGCTGGTCGTAGACCTGGCTGATTGTCTCCACCAGTTGACCGGTATTGGCGTCCAGTCGGGCCACGCGCACCTCACGTCGAGGGTCTTGTATGTGCTCAAAACGAATGGCAACATCTACCGGCTCCTGCCGGCGATCCAGACCGCAGTGCTCTCGCACTGCGATAACCTTGTAAAACGACCATTCGCCCAGGCGGTGATTTTTCGGGCTCACAGGTGTACTCAACCACGACTGGGGCAGATGGCTGACCTGGCCGGTTCTCTCTAGTCCTGGTGCGTAATCGATTTCCGGTTCCCGTACCTGTCGCTCAAAAGCCAACGTATCCTTAATGGATTCTGATAAAGACATGGCTAAGTCAATCTTTCCCAGCCGATGTGCCTCTGAAAGCAGTTGAAGTTTCTCCTCGATACCATCGGTTCGGTGCTGATATGCTGTTTCTGATAGGTCTTTTCGCTCTGTCATGTAATTTGCTCCCTGTCGAGATTTAGCCTCCCTATTTTTGGCCTGATCGGAGTAGACTGATATCGGTTCAGACTCGGCATTCTAGTATATCTGAAACCGGTTGTTTGTCAATAGTTGCGAACAGTTGAACGCTTCATACTATTGCTTAATACTTTAGGTCGGAGATTTTCACCCATCTATATTAACAAGACATATGGCAAGGGACTATATCTAGATACATACTGTCTCATCTGGCTGGGTTGGGAAGTTCGACTCAGATCTAGTCTCTCTCGGAACTTCAGAATTTGCGTCTTTTAATCTTATCCGTTAAAATTGGCCCAACACTATTTATAAATATACTGAATATCAGGGAGAGAAAATGAAAATTCAAATCAGGTACCTTGTTGTCTGGTTGGCAATGGTCGTACTTCCCCTCCTCGTTTTGCCTACTAGTTGGGGACAGGGAGTAAAGAAAAAATGGGCCTCCGACGTCCGCATCCGTTTCTTTACGGGTGGGTCTGAGGGGGATGGCTTCGGTTCCATTGTTTACGCCGGAGCCTTGCAAGCGGCAGAAGATACTGGTGCTAATGTCGAGTACCTGTTCTCAAATTGGTCCATGGAAACGATGATCCAACAACTACGGGAGTCGATTGCCACCAAACCGGATGGGATCGCCATGATGGGGCATCCGGCTGACGATGCTATCATGCCGCTGGCCATGCAGGCCAAAAAAGCGGGTATCCTGATGACCTATCTCAATGTGGATGTACCGACTGTTCGCGCCAATCATGGAGGCGGATATGTCGGCGCCGATCTTAGCCCGCAAGGCTATGCCCTAGGGGCGGAAGCCATTAAGCGGTTCGGTCTGAACTCCGGCGATAAAGCCATCGTTTTTGGCCCCTGGAACGAGAGAAATAGAGCTTTACGTGAACTGGGAACCGTTAAGGCATTTGAGGACATCGGGATGGAGGTGGTGAAGATATTTGCCGGGCCTGATTCGGCCAAGGATCCAAACCTGCTGATACCTATCCACACCTCCGCCTTACTCAATAATCCAGACACCCGTGTGGTCGCCTATCCGGGTGGACAGATTCTGGGTAATGCCCCCGTCTACATGAAAACAGCCCGAAAAAAGCCGGGTGATATTTTTATTATCGGTTTTGATACTAGTCCGCAGATCATGGATGCCTTTGACGATCAGTGGGTTCACCTAACATCGGATCAACAACCGTTTTTGCAGGGCTATCTGCCGGTCCTTAGCCTCTGTCTGCAAAAGGTCTATGGGCTCGAACCGTTAAGTATGGATACCGGGGCCGGATTTGTGACGCCGGAGAATTATAAACTGGTGGCTGACCTAGCCCGTAAGGGATATCGATAGATTAGAAATGCTCTCTACAATACAGCGATGAAGTCTCCTATTATCACCCTGCAAGATATCTCGAAGTCTTTCGGTAATGTCTACGCTCTGGATGGGGTCTCTTTACAGGTTAAGGCCGGTGAAGTCGTGGGGCTAATTGGCGATAACGGCGCGGGTAAGTCGACCTTAATCAAAATCCTGGCTGGCGTCTATACGCCGGATTCAGGGGCAATACGGTTAAAGGATCAACCCGTAACCGACTGGAACGCTAGTCGATCCCGTCAGTCGGGGATTGAAACGGTGTTTCAAGATCGGGCTTTGGTTGTCCAGCAGACAATCGTGCGCAACATTTTCATGGGACGTGAAACAGCGGGTAGCAGTGCCTCCCTACTATCCCGTCTCGGTTTTATCGATCACAAGAGTCAGTACGCCGAAGCCGAACGATTGATGAGGGATATCGGTTTTACCTCAGAGGTTTTTACCCCCGATTCCATTGTTGGCACACTATCTGGTGGAGAGCGTCAGGGGGTAGCAATCGCCAGAGCACTCTATTTCGATGCTGAATTGATTATCCTCGACGAGCCGACGACTGCCTTGTCCTTGACTGAAACAGAGAAGGTTTTCAGTTTTGTCAGAAACGTAAAGGCCTCCGGTCGTTCAGTGGTGTTTATCGGTCACAATATCTACCACGTCTTTGGGATTGCCGACAGGTTTGTGGTTCTGGACCGGGGAAAGGTCGTGCTGGAATGCACCAAAGAGGATTATCAAACCCCCGAAGAGCTAATCGGCTTCATGCAACAGGTAGCACAATCTGAGGGTGGAACGCCGTCTGGTTCGTCTGAGGAATAGATGATGGCCAAAACGATGACAAGCATAACGTCAACTTCCCTGTTTATTCGTCGGAATAAGGCCAGCTTAAGCACGCTTTTTTTCCTAGTTGTGATGATGACCTGCTTTCTGATCGCCAACCCGAAGGTATTCACTAACGCGGCCATCTACAACGCGGTGTTCATTACCCTACCTGTGGCTATTTTCCTGGTCGTCCCCCTGGTTTTCACCGTCACCGGCGGCGAAATAGATCTATCCTTCCCCTCCAATATGGCCATGGCTTCTTGGGTGTTTTCACTGTTGATCCAAAAAGGTATGCCACCGGTTTTAGGCTTAATCGTAGCCATTGGAGTGGGAATGGGTATCGGTGTGATTATCGGGCTGATTGTAGTCTATGGACATCTGTCCTCACTGGTCTGCACGCTGGGATTCAACTTCTTCCTGCGTGGATTCATTATGATATTGACCGAAGGTCGGTCGATCACTGTATTGGAGGTGCAGGATGGTCTATTCCACAATGTTTTAGCTGGCACCTTTTTAGGCCTACCGGCCCAGATGGGTTGGGCGCTACTATTTACTCTGATTTGCGTATTGGTCTTTAACCGTCACTGTTACGGCGTCCGCGTGCGTTGTGTAGGTGATAACCCCCAAAGTGCGGAACAGATGGGCATCAATGTCAATCGCGTCAGGATCTCTTTTTTCATTTTTGTGGGGCTGGGGGCTTCGCTGGCAGGCGTCTTTTCCGTTTTGATAAATTTCTCCTGGTGGCCGACAACTGGCGACGGATATTTACTCACTGCTCTGGCCTCTGTTTTTGTGGGTGGGACACCGACTTGGGGCGGGGTTGGAACTGTCGTCGGTGGCGCGCTTGGGGCCACCATCGTCTCCTTTATGGAAACAGGAGTGGTTGCGGCCGGATTGACCGGATTTTACGTCCAGTTCTTCAAAGGATTGATCATCATTCTGTCGCTACTGGCCCATCGATACAGCAGCAAACGGTATCGGTAGAAAATCGTACGATCGACGCTCAAGTGATACTTGTAGACGGCGTACTTAATAGACGACTAAGCCGTGATCGCCATCCACAGCCGGATCCCTTTATAATCTGAAACATCAACCGCAAGGAGAAATATGGCTACCAGTAGACATGGAAGAACAATTCCGATACACGTTCTCCTGAAGTTCCTGGGTTTCATCCTGTATTTGTCTGTTCTTGATACCATCCACACGACAACTTGGGCTGAAAGCAAGAAAGGCTGGGATTTGTTGCCCGACATCCTGAATCGCATCAACCCACCGACCTTTCCCGACCGAGATTTCGTCGTCACCGACTATGGTGCCGTTGGGGATGATGTCATCGACTGCATCAAAGCGGGTGGCGGTCGGGTGGTGGTACCAGAAGGTATTTTTTTGACTGACGGTCCCCAGACACTTAGACAACAACGTCAATCTGCACGTAACCGAAGCGGCAACCATTCTGTCCGGAACAGACTTCGACGATTATCTGCCGCATGTGCGCGTTAGATGGGAAGGTACCGAGTGCTATACTATTCACCTCCGATCTGTGCCTATCAAAAGACTAATACTGCTATCACCAATCCTGACAGGTTGAAGGTTTTGGTTGGCTAACCGAATGACCGTTTCTGACCTGAGAGCTAGGTGATCAATGTAGGTTAGATTAGTCCTAGAGTTGTAGGTTACGGGGCCGAAGTGGATGTGCGAACAGGAGATCATAATGTTGTCGACGGATAGATCTGTTTCGGAGGCCACTTTAGATCTAACCGTTCAACCAGATCTAACTTGACTCCTATCAGGTCTGTAGTAACCAACGCGATTTTTGCAGACCCTCAGTTAGCGCGATCGCTTCGGCATACAGCGGATCTGCTACCGATCGGCTACCTTCTGTTTGCCCAGCAGAGTCAGCCATTTCACACCCAAGATGGGGGGTGATGTCTATTCTAGCTGCCCCTGCCTAAAGTTGTCCCATTTCGTAACTCCTAATTGGATTGACGGATCTAATCTTTGACTAAGTCGGGGCTATACTACCAGTAGTTTCCTTCCTGACCTCTTCCTGATGAACTTCGATCTTGAACTAGCACTGGAGCCGTTGCTTTCTATTCATCATCTCTTCCCCTAAAGGCTGTGTTATTTTGCCCCAAATTGTTGTCTGATTTTTCAGTGGTAGTCTAGTTGATCTATTTGAGAATAGCATCGTAGTCAATCACGGTGCATTAGTGACGTTGAGTATACTGGACTTATTGATGTTTCGCCTCATGTGTTTAAAGTCGAATATTCCTGCTTTGAAAATATGAAAACCGCACTTCCTTTAGAATTCTTCCAGATGGTCTTGAAAGGTCACATGGAGGCATTGAATCCCAAGAGATTCAACGTAGTCCAATACACTTTCTACTAAGCTAAGCCCAATTCCTTCTCTTTGGCATTCCGGATCAACCATCAAATCCAGAACAAACGCATCGGCACCTCATCGCTCAAGACCGACACATAACCAATCAATTTGCCTGCACTATTCCTGGAAGTGAAATAAGCAGAATGTCGCTTCAACACCTCGGGATAGGCCTCTTCATTTCGACCCCACCCAACGGATTCTCTTATATCGGCGATTTCCTTTGGTGAAACGTCGCCATTCTTCTCGATTATCATTTTATATAATTTACAGGGTGAGCAGGTTAATGTGAGTAAGCGTCGAAAAACTAAACGACAAACCAACTCTTGTACAACGATTCGCAGGTTTTTCGACTACAGAATATAAGGTCATTTTTGTAGTGAATGGCGACTCTAAAGTTGGGTGTAAAACTTCAATGGCAGTTCGGAGCCAACTTTTGATATGTATCCTTTTCTTTCTCCTTGAAAGGATACCCATTGTAGTTTTTAGAGGGGTTGTATGGTGGATCTAGAATCAGAAGGTCAACAAAATTCTTGGGTAAGTTCGGCGCGGTTTCGAACATATCGCCAGTTGATAACCCTCCCCACAATCTTAGATTCTTCCACCAATCCTTCGACCAAATAGAGGCTCAGGAGGAAATCTTTCAATTTCTAAGCGTTCTTTTCATTATAGAGGATCAACACGTCGTCATGTTTTGTGGAGTGACATAACGGAATAGCTCAGGCACACCGCGGCTTAACCGTTGAACCTCACTTGAATAACCACCATCCATAACCCAATCACGCCACGATTCAAGGCCGCGAAGCGACGCCGCCTGCAGTGTGGGTTGGGCGGCGAAAGGAGCGTGAGTACTCGCTTATTGGCGTGCCGACGCACAATACACACCGCCCCTTGGAACGGGCTCTTTATCGTAGTGGTTTTCCTTATTCTTCTGTTTTAACTCCCTTGATCAGTAACCAAAGACCAATGACTAACTCAAAGATCGTCCCAGGAGCGAACAGAAACATTGACACGGTTTCAGGAATATTGGGAAAAAGGAGATTAACAAACCCCAGGAAAAACATAGTGAAATAGGTAATCAATCCCCAAATCGCCAAGCCTGAGGGAATTAGCTTGGACTCCAAAAACAGATGGAAGTAGATAATCGCCCCCAAACCCATAAAGATGAGGACAAAGTTTATTCCGGTGGCCTCTAGGTCGAGAAAAAACTGAATTAAGGCATTCAATTGACCCGGATCAAAACTCGATTCGTAGCGCAAAAGCAATAAAGGAGCTATACCACCGACTAAGGTTGCGGCAGCGCCAAGGATCCCTTCGGCGAGGCTAGAAAAGCTAAGTCCTTATTGACTGTCCTCAGTACGATATAGGAACACTGTCAATAAGACCACTTGGCAAAACATAATCGTATCGGCAGCAACCCCTACTCGGTACAAGAACTCCTTCGCGCGAATGTTGTTAACGGTCGCTTCTGTATCTCCGGCTACGATCAATGCAGAATCGATAAAAATCAAAGTTAGTATAGCCCCTGCAATAATGAGAAAATAGAAGGCTCCTGCCCATCTCGCTGCCAATTTCGTATTCATATTTTGTCTGCTTTTCTTATTGCTTTTTTGCTGCCCAATGTCAAAGCTCACCGGCGCCGCTTGTCGGCGTCCGGTGTAACGCCTTGTTGCCCTTTCTGGCACAACCTTGATGAAGTGTGTCAAATACAGCTCATGATCTCGACCGTAGGCAACATAGTCAAGAACTCGTTCTGCTACATGTCTGAGCCATCATCATATACGGCAAGTCGCCGAGTTCTTCCGCCGTAAACTCCCTGTGAAACACGGGCTTCCAACACACAAAACTCCTGATGACCGCAGGAGCGCCGCAAGCCATTCAGCAAAATCGACCGTTCCTTCGAAGTAGTGAATTCCACCTATACAGAAAATCGCATCGAAGTGGCCTTGAGGAAAGGGCATCGACTCCGTCACATCTACATTGAACGGGCAAACCTTATCAGCGACACCCAGTTTCTCGAACTTCCGAGCCTAAGACATCGGGCTTTACCCACAAATCGACAGTGGACACCTGCGCGTCAAAATGTTTCGCGAAAAAGGCTGATGTCGTGCCTATGCCGCAGGCGAGGTCCATGATGCGACAGCAAGGACCCAAGTTAACCTCCCTGGACATTTCGGCCGCAAGAAAAAGTCCGCCAGGCCTTATCTTGTCTTGATAGATCTCTTCTCGCGTACTATCCATTCAACTCAAGATAATCACCAATCTCGGGTGATCGGAAAGTCGATCTAATGTCACCTATTTCCATACATGCAACTCATCAAGCAGATAGGGACTGGCCAACAGGTAATAACCAACGTATTCAAGTTACCAGGTAGCAAACTCTTGCAAGAAAGCAACCACCTCTTGGGTGATGGCTTTCAACAACGATTCACCTTTGATAGCGGTTGCCGCTTCAGGGTTACCCATTGCACCAGTTGGCGTCGATGTTGCTATCCGCTTGGCCACATTAACCCGCCCCAGATGCTCGCTGTGATAGTACTCGGAATCGACTAACGGTGGGCTGGCAGTTACCCGATCCATCCGCACCAATTCGCCCTGTAAATAGAGCATCATTGAAGTTTCATACTCACAGGCATGTGATAACTGTTGGCTCTCCATGCCGTGTTGCTCAGACGTCATCGCCGGTGAAGCCAGTGTCCAGTAGGAGGATAAAGCTAACCACATTTCGTTGTAGTGGTCGGATTCGTTGGTCAGCTCAGTAATGGCCTGTGTGCCTGGCGTCACATTTCCACCGTGCCCGTTCAGCAGAAGTACACGTTGAAAACCTGCCCTGGCAACAGATCTAACCATATTTTTAATCATCTGGGTATACAGGCTATTGGGAACACTAACCGTGCCCGGTAGGTCCAGATGATGGTCCGAGGCCCCTAACCACAGCGTTGGTAAAAGGTAGATCTGGTCCGAGAGTTCAGTTTCCACCTGTTCAGCCACCGCTGTTACCAAGTAGGTATCGGTCAGTAGGGGAGAATGATGTCCGTGCTGCTCAAACGACCCTAACGGTAATACCACTACTTTATCTTTGTTAGCGGCTTCAACATCTACCCAACATTGGTTTCCAAATTTCATCTCTTTTACTCCTGATAATAGTTATATAATGGACCGGTGTGCAGCGGCCGGCGGCGACTTGCTGCTGGGGTCGAAATGCGTGTTGCTCTCGTATACTAACAGAGTTCCAATGTCTCGAATGGATTAGCCGGTCCACTGCAATGATTTGTGTACACCCGCAGGGGGGTGAACTTGTGGCGTACCAGTTCCCTGTATGTAAATCCCACTCAGGTATTGAATACATTAACAAAAGTACTAGCTGAAGGCAAGGGCAAAAGCAAGGTAAGGGACGAACAGAAATAGCAGACAAAGCCCAGTCTCCGTATCAGATAGCACAACATCACGATGCTCAGAATGCGGAAGATGAAGATAGGGCGAATGCTGCGGTCGTGTCGCCAAAATTCATCTTCTTAGCTGAGGAAACCTGTTCATCTGTGATCAGATCTACTTAGTTACAGAGATTCCGGAAACGGATCAGAAAGGGAACGAAGGTGGGTAGCGCTATAATTGTATGATGATGCTTGCCTTTGCCTTGATTTTCCTTGGTAGGATGTCCCAAAACGATCAAGGAAATCTCCATGAACCGCCCTAAATACAACTCAAGAAGACGAGCAGGATTCATTTCATTATAGCGAATTGACTAGCAAAGGGTTTCGATTACTCACATGAAAGCACCATTATTCCTACTTTAGCTGGGTCTTTTAGCATATCTTAAGAAGCCGTCTCAAAATTCGACTTGTAGCTAAAAGTATGAGCGAGGGGGTTATGGTATTTTGAAAACAGCTTCTAAGCTTTAGACGATTTTACTATTGCTTCCATCAAACCTTTCATATATCCTACGCCCATCAGCCGCCCCTGTAAGGCATACCCCGGGTGATCGTTGTTCTCTCCTTCCATAGTCGGGGCATGGTCAGGCCGCATGGGGCCTTCAAATCCGAATTCGATGTAGGCTTTCATCGTCTCGTACATATCGGCTTCACCTTCTTCATCGTGAAAAACCTCTGAAAAGTTATCTGCGGTGCCCCCTCTATTGATATTGCGAAAATGGGCAAAATGTATTTTTCCTTGTTTGCCAAAATGGAGAATCCACTTGGGTACGTCGATGTTCATCTCTGTGAAACATCCCTGACAGAAAGTAAGACCATTATTGGGACTGGGAACCAGATCGATCATACGTTGAAAGTTTTTTGGGTTGGTCATGATACGGCCCATGCTGCGAATGGGCGAACGTGGCGGATCGTCGGGATGCATCGCCAGTTTAACTCCGGCTTCCTCCGCTACAGGTACCACAGCCTTTAGGAAGTATTCCAGACTATCCCACAGCGCTTGCTCTGGTACTACGCCGTATTCGGTCAAACCAGCCTTCTCGTAGTCTTCGTGTACATAGGTTGTAACCACGGCCCCTCCGCGTCCAGGAGTGGCGAATTCAGTGCGCAACCATCCAAAACCGGCCATCCAGTTATAACACAGGATAGGGATTCCGGCTCTACCCATATTTCGAATACCCTCGCAATAATCTTCGATGTCCTGATCGCGACCGTCTAAACCCAATTTTACCCGATCAGGTATAGGAATACCCTCGTACACAGATAACTTAAGTCCGTAGTTTTCCACCTCTTCACGCTGGGCTTGCATGCCTTCATATGTCCACACCGCTCCTCTACGATTGCGAGATGGGTCGGACGGTAAAGAGGTAACCACATGCTCGGCTCCCATCTGGGCCATATACCGCATGCGTTCTGGAGTAACCTGAGTCAGAAAACCGATGCCTATAGGTTTGCTCATTTTCGCTCCCTATTATTTTTTATTTTAGGCCTTTTTTTATCCGTTAAATTATGGGACTGTCGCTTGCTGCCAAAGTAGACTATTCCATTGTACCATAAGACTATGACAAGTAACTTGAATATCATTTAGATCAATGTCAAAAGACACCACCTAAGACACCGAGAGGAATCCGAAAGTTATTTGGTAAAGAAAAAATCCGTTCTGCCGGGCATTCTGACGATAAGGTTCAGTGATGACGGGAATTCGAGGGAATTTGTCGCAAAAATCGAGTTCTGATTTTTTAGCGGGTGGGTCAGTGATGATAGCCTATCAAGGCCAGTAAATCTATTCCAAGCAGATCTGTTTCCAACAAAACTGCCAATATTGCCTAGTATAATCCCTTACTGCTTCAGATTGGTTGTCAAAAAGCGTTTTAATCCACTCCGATAGTTGTGCCCGGATTTCGTCAGCTATGTCTTCGTCTTCTTCTAGGAGAGATGCCTCGGTATTTTGCTCCATCACACATAACTCCTCCAAAGCAGTATTGTCAAAATCAACCACCTGAAACAAAATCAAATTCGCAATTAAGGCAGAGGTGATTTGCTTGGCCGGATCGATTTTAGCATCCAGTTCTTGTTTAATAGAGAAGATCTGTGATTGAGGAAGTGCGCGTAAATAGTCGAATCGTAGGTTGAGATTGTCGATCTGATGGTTGGCAATTTCAATATCTGCTAAACAAGAGATAACCCAGGGGTGAGGAGAAAGCGTAGTCAGCGCAGCGTCAGCCCTCCCAATTGTCATTTCACCAGTTGCTAAAACTTCCAGAAATTCACTTTCATAGGCGTTGTAGACGCAGATTGGCTCTGTTTCCACCGCCTTGGCCGGAGGTGTTAACCGGCATGATTTAACTGTTTTTGTCGCTAAGTCTTGTAACTGACCGATTAAGGTATTACCGATTTGGAAAAACTTTACCAGCGGGTTTTTGATGAGTAATCGAGTGGCCTTATGCAGATCTTGATTGGCCGCGTATTCCAGACCGATACTCAGGGATCGAACCCCTCGTTCGATCTCCTTTTGCATACCGACAGCACCAAAGTCTGTCGCTTGCATGGTAATCAGTTTGTGTGAGATCTGAACGGCCTGATCTTGGATTTGATCTGCTAGATCTCGAGAAATCTGACCTGATGCAACCCCGTGCTGAACCGTTCTTTGAAGAAAGGGTCGATCATTAGATTCAATTAGCGATTTGCAGAAGGTTGGTTCATTCCGCTGATGAATCATCATCTTGCAAATCGAGCTGACCTAAATCTACTTTTTCACGCAACTGTTCTTCTGTTACCTGAATGCCAACCGACTGATCCCTTTCTTCGACACGCACCTCTCGTTCTGACTGAAGTTGTATCATTCGCTGTTGCTCGTTTAGTGGATCAGCCTCGTTAAGATCGAAAATTTCGTGCAGCAAACGGATAAACAGTTCTTCATCAGCCTCCCAAACGGCTACACAGATGTCACGTGTCCGATCCTCCGCATAGGTGATAAGCTCAGATGTTGGATCCATCAAGCCGGCTTCGATCTGCATAGCGCGAAACTGGCCTGCGATCTCAATTCGACCTCTTAGCATTTCGGCCAGCACTGTAACATCGATCTGATAAAGGAAATCAGATAATTCTTCTGGTTCGATATTTATCAACTCAAAAAGCCAAACGTCAAGAGCCTCTTCGTCTAATTTCCCATCTCGCCAAAGCACGATGTCCATAATCTCTTCAAATTGGTCAGCGGAAAGACACGAGATCATTACTGAGGATAAGCCTGTTCCCAAGTGTAGATCCAAGACCTGTAAAACGTCTTCTGTCACGCTGGATTGGATCAGTTCTGTGCAGTCAGGAACAAGTTCGTAAAGGGCCTCTTTTTGACGAGGGTTGGGCGTGTTAGAAATTAGCACCAATTGGTGATCCATCACGTAACTCTGAAACAGAGCCTCGGCTTGGCGAGTGGGAAGACTCAACAACTCGCGAGTTTCACGGTCTAGATTAACTAACGTTTCCATAATCTTGGCCTAGTTTCAAGAGTAGCGGAAGTGTAACATACTTTCCTAAGAAGTAACTATTGTTTTGTGAGCAGAAGGTAGGCGATCATAGACGCCTATTTCGAAATCTGGGTCACCTTTGATATAATACAATTATTACCGATTTATGAACTTCCTGGCACATCTTTTTTTATCTGACAACGACGCACCGGTCATGGTTGGTAATTTCATTGCTGATTCGGTCAAAGGGAATCATTTTTTGAACTACCGACGGTCAATTGCCAACGGCATTTTACTCCACCGAGCTATTGACGGTTTTACGGATAGACATCCTGTCGTCGGGCGAAGTAAGCAGCGTTTACGCCAAAAGTATCGGAAATATGCCGGGGTGGTTGTCGATATGTACTACGACCACTTTTTAGCCACTAATTGGTCAGATTACACCAACGTTCTACTGGAAACTTTCGTTAGTGAAACTTACCAGACCTTACAGACCTATGTTTCATTAATGCCAGAGAGGAGCCAAAGAACCCTATATTATATGCAACGAAGCAACTGGTTAGTCGGCTATGCCACTTTTGACGGCCTTGGTCGAGCCTTATCCGGATTAGCCGGTCGGACCCGATTCGTCTCCCACATGGAACAGGCTACCTGCGACTTAAAGTTAGACTATCCAGCTTATGCTCAGGATTTCTCCGCTTTTTTCCCAGATTTAATCCGGTTTAGCCACCATAAGCTAGATCAACTCAGAACTTCCAACCTGCACTCTTGACCGATAATCCAGAGCGGAATCAATTGTATTGAAAATATCAAACTGAGGTTGGTAACCGATTCTCTCCCGACACTTGCTGAGATCAAACTGATAAAAGGTTGGTGACTGTCCTCTCAATCGTAGATCTATATACTCCATCTCTAAAGCTCGTGCCAAATAAGGAATGGTGGTCTCCCAAACAAACGGTTCAGGTGCCGCTAACTGAATAACCTCCCCTACCGTTTGTGGGTTGCTAATAGCCAGGCGAAAAGCCTGCACTATGTCCCGGACATCAAGTATGTGTTTCTGGTAAGATCTACCATTTTCATCCCTGGCAATAACCAGTTTTTCCGCTTGATGGTCAAATAGCTGCTGCCGGGTCTCTACGGCGGCTTCTGTCGTCCGATTTTCATAGGTCTCTTGCCAATGGCTGAGGTAGAACTGCCGAAAATCCAGAATTTCATCTGTGGCAACAACCAGTGCAAAACGAAAGATAGTAACGGGTAACCGTTGGCTGCGAAGATAGCCTAGGCACATCTCTTCACCCAGAACTTTAGATAAGGCGTACCAGCCACCCGGTGTTTTCGGCATTACATCTTCACAAATCGGTTCAGTTAATCCACCTGCTGGATATTTGCTGTAAACTGCATCGGTACTGGCGAAAAAAAAGTGTTCAACCCGTTGCTGGCTCGCGGCTTCCAGCATACTAAAGGTGCCGGCCACATTGATCTGAAAATAGTCGTGGTTAGAAAAAGGTCCACCGGCCTGAAAAGCGGCCCCCAGGTGACAGACAACCTCGATTCCTTTCATGGCCTGGCACACATCCTCAGTCACTGTAAGGCTTCCTTCCACCAAGTCGATCGGTAGCCCCTCTAGTTTGGCAACGCCGGGATCAGCAGTCCAAACTAATCCACGCACCTGATGGCCATCAGCGATTAACGCCTCAGCTAAGTGGACACCAATGCGTCCTGTAATACCTGTAATCAGAATTCTCATGGTGCTACTCTAGACTGTATCTAACTTGCGAAAAAGGTCTCGGAAAATCGGGTCTCGGTGGACATAGGTCGCCAAACGCATGAAATGACGATTATTGTCGAAACTCCATGTGATCTGATCGGTTAAAATCGGGCTGTGGACCAATTCTGTTTCGATCCAGGATGGGTTGATCAGATAAGCCACAGCAGAAATATCCCAAATGACCTTTGACCAGCCGAAATGGTCGGCATGATAAGCTTTGAAGATCTGCGCTAGATAATCACCGATATCTCCCTTACCTTCAACATAGCGTTCGACTTCAGCCACCGTCGTTTGCAAATGTGATGCCACCCCCTGACACGGAATCTGCACTAATGGAACACCACAATCGAAGATGAGTTGTGAGGATAGAATATCCTGCCCCAAATTAAACTCTCTGCTGTTACGATGGTGCGGCGGTTGTCCACCCAACCAGATCACCACAATCTTTTCAATGATCTGAGGTTCTAGTAGAATAGCAGAGGCCACATTGGTAATAGCGCCCACAGCCACCACATAAAGAACCTCATCTGTCTTCAGAGCCAGGTCGATCAGGTGGTCGGTCGCTGGACTGGCTTCCGGTTGTTGCCAACCAGATAGAAATTGAGTTGCCCCCTTAAAAACGAATCCTTCTGGTGATACATTCAGGCGTTCCAGCAGTCGCAGAATCTCACCATAGCTTTTCTCCATCCCATCCCCAGCACTATCGGAATTTTTGTTGTGAAAGGGTGCTGCATAAATTGCTTCCAGATCCAGACGATCTGGTGACAAAATCGCCTGAACCACTGCAAACTGATCATCGATCTCGTTAAAGGTGTCGGTGTCGAGCACCATATGAACCTTTCCTGTAGGTGGCGTAAGTTGGTCCAACAAAGTGATCGTTGAGATCTTAGGAAACTCCATCTGCCTTTACTCCTTATTGGTAACTGTATAGATAATCTCTGCTTCACTACCGTTTTTGCATGCCGTAATTATCGAGTGTAGTATATTCTACCGCTACTTGATGTTCCTCCGCAACATTGGCCCCCAATCCTGAATGGAACCCATTGAACTCTCCTAACCGGATATCATGCGTCTTCAGGAACTGCCTGGCATCTTCAACTTGTTGATCCTTTCAACCCGTCGGTATCGTCATCGAGACGACCTTCACACCTGTGATGTCAATACACAGAAGTAGACTTATCAGAGCTATCTTAACCCCTCAACTTCTTGAGTCGGTTTTGATATTTTCGATTTTGATTCGGCATTCAATTATACCCCTAATCCAAAAGAATTAGCATGAAACGCCGATAATTCTAAAATAGTAGGAGATAACAATTTTTTCAGATCTGGCGGTTGTTTTAGGATCAGGTCAAAAAAGAACATTACCGCATCATGAAAATCAGACAAATGCTCATGAGATTGATTGTTGAGTCACCGTTTTTTAAATCGCCCCCATAATCGTTCAATCCGGTTTAGATTGGGTGAGTCCGGAGGTGAAAAACACCAGTTCAAGATTATTAGTATTGGCAAACGATCGTCTTATTTTAGCCTGGTTGTATCTAGCGTGGTCTAAAAAAGCTTTGACTTCAATTTTTGGGTCATGTTTTTCACGAATAGCCTGCAATCAGGTTCTCGTAGACTCCGCATTAATTCTCTCATCTTCTCCAGATACTATCGATTGATCATTGAAGCTAACATATGCCCCCGTTTTACCTTGAGTCTTATAGCAGCCACTGAGGATATCTAGCTTTCCATCGTTGTCCCAATCCACAAACTGTGGAGCAGAACTAGTGCATCACCAAACTCCTGGAACGGAAGCAGGCTTTTTGCCATTCATCAGCCACGTTCCCTTTGCAAACTTCAGCTTACCAGGAATACCGATGTTTTTGTAGAACATCATCTTTCCTCCATTAAACTGTCCAACAATAAGATCTTCTTTCCCATCTGCATCAAGATCAGAGACTGTCGGGCAAGCATAGCTTGGAGACTCGGCACAGATTATTTCTCCGCCAGTTTCCAGGCGAAATGGTTCCTCAAATTCAACTGAATTGGCCATCGCCCCTCCGACAGACATAAGCATTGTGAAAAGTAGTGTCTTCTTCATAGTAAACCAACCAAACAACTATCCATCTGCGAGCTTGATTGATAAAATGAGCAGGCATTGTCTAATTAAGGGACATTGCCATAAAAGGTTAAAGATTTGTAAGTATAGCTGAACTTGTTCCGGAATGGAGAGTTGAAGCTCTAGGCTCACAGCTTACTATCTACCCGCCTTCACTCTTTCCCAGTGACGTGACTTCTTCATAAACTCCATTAGCTTAATGTAATTCCGATAAACCTCAGGATCTGCTTCCTTAAACGTATCAATTAAAGAAAATAAGGTATGCTCCCCTTTTCACATTTTCATGCCAGGTTCCTTGTGACGAGACACCTTCGAAAATTGATTGTTAGAAAATTGAATCTGTTTGTAATTCATGGGAGCTTTCTGAGCAAAAGTCCCACAACCATTTGCCTTCCAGTAACCGCGGTAGGCTTTGAAAGGAGCCTTGGTGTGAAATCGATTCTGAGAAAATATTACGTTCTTATTCACTGCAGCATTCGGAGTGGCATCTACTACTCCCACAAGATTTTCGTCTACCACATTGTATATAATATTCCCCTTCACCTCGATATTTCTCAAAGGTCCATTAATGAGAAACGTTCTCGTGTGATCATTGAAGCTAATATTGTAGTGAAGTGTGCTGTTAGTGTTACCTATTGAGTTACCTCTCTTCTCATGCTCAAAGTCACTACAGATCAAAAAGAAGCCACCTTTGGTGCCAATTAACACAATGGCATCACCACCAACGTCTTCTATCATACTTATTACGGATAACTACGTTGGTGCTCAAATTGGTTAGATCCGCCCAGAGTCTTAAACCACCCTTGATTCCGTCGCGATCACAATTTGATAAATAGCAGTTTTCAATGAGCAAGTTATCAAACTTGCTGGGAATACGGTTAGACTGAGCCCAATAGTAGATTTCTGCTCCCCTGCCTTCTTCCTTAGAAAATACACCATTCACATCACGCACAGTTAATCCTCTTAGGGTTATCCTTTTTACGATTCCTGCATTCATCGCCTGTAGTTCAATTCCATAGCGCTTAGCCTTGGGAGCTGCCCCCTTATTCGTTATGCACAAATTCTCCAAAATGATATGCGAAATATTCCTCATCAATACCGTAGTCTGCACCTTGCCTTGCCCGTTAATCGTAGGTTTTTTCCCCTCTCCATAACTACTGATCACAATAGGAGCCCCCTCTTTGCCTGAACTCCTCATATTGATTTGGCCAAAAAAGTTCTGTCCCCTATGAAATTTTATCACATCGCCACCTTTAAACTTCTTCTCATTGAGGTTTCGTACACAAGCCCACGGCATCGCCTCAGTTCCTGCGTTTTCATCATTCCCCTTGGCTGCATTAACAAGATACTCAGCTGCCTGCACACTACTGCATGCCAGCATAAAGATTCCCGAAATCATTGCCCATTTTTGTAATCTTAATGTCATCATCTAATATTGTCTCTTACCACACCACAGCCGGGAAGAGCTTTAAATAACTAAGATATTTAAAGTTTAATGTTATCTGACGGAAATCGCATATTGCTTAATCTCTTCGAAAACTTTTTTGCCCAAGAGTGACACAAACCCAATCTCAGTCGGCATATATGAGTATGAAGATACTCCTTTTTACCACATACAGTTCCATTAATCTCGACGCCTTGCCCGGCTATATTTGGTCTTAATTCCCTAGTTTTTCCTTTTAAAATCCAGCCATAAACCGCTGGATTAGTTCCCATCAAATTGGTGAGTATAGACATGAGATTGATCAATTTGAGGGGATATGTCCTCGGATTTTGTCGATTCCTGGCTGGCAGAGATGTGCCACCTTAAAGCGTTCCTTCAGACCTGAAAACAGGCTTCTATCTTTGTGCCCAAGGAATAGACCCGCTTGATACGGTAGCTGGATGGTGGATTATCCCAATTCGTTTGAGCGAACACCTCGTGCTTGACACAGTAGATTCTGCCAAGAGAAGAATTCGGACCGTATTCCTCCGGCACTTCCAGTTCCATCTGTTCAAGCTTAGGCCCGGTTTCTTGGTTCCAGATAGGAGTGCTGAAAATATCAGCCTCCAGGTTGTAATCTTTCGACCGAAAGACCGTCTCATGGCCGGCGATACATTGTACCCGACCGTGTTTGATGATACAGGGCTATTTCTCCCTTACCTCGCATGATAGGAAGAAGGTCTGCCGATTCTGTAATTTTAACCGCATATATGTCGGATTGGCGTCGTTAGCGAAGGGTAAGGGATAGATCTCCACAATCAATAGTGATCACTAATCATCGATACAACCCATCTGGCCGGCTTCAAAAAGTTGGGTCAATTTTTCAGTCGCTTTTAAACCTGATCCGGTCAAGATTGAAATTACTAGTTGATCTTTATCGACCGCGCCATTTGCCACAAAATGATCTAGAGCCTTGACGACCACTGCGGATGTCGGTTCAACATAGATGCCTTCTCTAGCTAGAGTTTCTAAGCCCGTCTTAATTTCGGCTTCGCTGACAGTGGTAAATGCCCCCTTTGTTTCTCGAATTGCCGTCAAAATCATCCGATCCCGAACTGGTCGCTCAGAAATAATCCCTTCGGCCAACGTCTCTCGACTGGCTTTCATCGGTTCAATTTCGGTTTGATTGTCGACATCTGCCTGAAAAATAGGACAACACGCTTCCGACTGGACTCCCAAGAGACGTGGCAGTTTCTCGATCAATCCTTGTTGCTGAAGTTGTCGAAAGCCAAGATGAAGTCCGAGATAGATGCTACCGAAACCAACTGGACAGATAATTGCGTCGGGTGCTGTCCAGCCCAACTGCTCGGCAATTTCAAAAGCCACTGTCTGGACCCCAGCCAGAAAAAAAGGATTCCAGTTGTGAGAAGCATAAAAGGTAGTAGCGGTCGCCGCCAAAACAGCTAAAGTCGTTTGGGCTCGATTACCTGGTATTAGCTGTAGATCGGCTCCGTACAGTGAGATTTGGGTCAACTTCCCAGCGGAAGTTTTTTCAGGGCAATAAATTGTACAATCAACGCCCGCTTTAGCACTATAGGCGGCAACAGCGGCTCCGGCGTTGCCTGAGGAGTCCTCGACCACGCGGGTAATTCCTAATTCTCGCACTTTGGATAGTAGAACTGAAGCCCCGCGATCTTTGTAGGATCCGGTCGGAAAAATAAAATCCAGTTTGAGCCGATGGTCACAATAATCGGATTTAGTGTGGATTAAAGGTGTCATTCCTTCGTCAAATGTAACCACCGATTCTGGGTTTGAAATAGGTAATGCCTCCCGGTATCGCCAAAGGGTTGGGGGGCGTTGTGCAATTTTTGACGGCGATAGAAGGGAAGCCGTTGGCAACAGAGAAAAAGGTTGTCCACAGTCGCAACAATACCGATTAACTTCGATTGGCCGACTCTGACTGCAGGCCTGACAAAAGTAGTCTGTCATTTGGATATCTTAGATGCAAGTATCTTGAACTAAAATTCGTAGCTATTCACCTTGTCTTTATTTCTTATTCATTAGTATGGTTATCATACTACAAATTACCCTCTATATCTACTATCTATCTACATTGCTCTGAGATAGAGATGTTGGAAAAAATGTGATGGAAACTGGAAAAACATGGTGTATAGCTGACGCATTATAATTTGTTATAAGGCAAGTGTTCAGAAAATAGCGTCTCCACATCACAACGGTATTGTCTTCCAATGACCTTGGTTTGCGCGCATTGATGTCCAATAGGGTTAAGATCCGGCCTATTGGGCGAAGAAGCTCAACTATACAACTGGTGCCGCCAGTTTTTATGCCTTCTCACGGATTGATATCTTCTCTCTGTCCGTTAACTGTCTATATGGTTGCCACTAAATGCCACTTAACGAAGGTAGCCAGGTTTATTTTTTGAAACGTCTCCAACCCTGTCAAATCCTCTTTGGTAATGGCATCTCCCGCATTTCTACCCAGTGCCTTTCTCTCCAGTGCTATTCTTAGGTTGGAATCAGGAATCTCAACAACCTCTTCCCAAACAAAACCAGAAGCCAAGACAACCAGCAAAAATAATCGACCAATACGTCTCATCTCAATTTCTCCAGATTTTAAAGTGGCTCATAATTGCAGTCTAAGCTAAGAACCTATTCGTAAATAAATCCTGCTTTGCGGCATGTAATTATAGCCGCTGCCAGGTGTCGCAATGACAGGTAAGTTAGGTTGAGTTTTTCATCGCCGACCAGGATTTTCC
>JASMLX010000111.1 GCA_030748495.1 Candidatus Poribacteria bacterium
TAACCGGAGGTCGACGGAAATTATAGCAAGATTGGAGCATTTATCCAAGTCTTGGAGAGCATGGCAATTATTGAGGGTCAACATCGGTTTCCGAGCTAGCATCTGCAACCACTCGATCCATCAGAGCGGTGAAGATCCGGTACTGTTTCTTGATGTAACAATCTGTGCCTTTGGCGTTATCTACCTTGAAATTCGATGGTGATTCCTTGATGGTAGACACAGGTTTGGGGGTTTGCCATTCCTTCGGTTCCCTTAATTCATCCATCGTATAACAGATACAATTCGGGTGAGGTTTGGGCGGTAACTGTTCGGCTGGATAAACACCTTGGCCCATATGGTATAAATCCTATTGAGCTAATAAATTGCAAACATCCCACTTCGAGTGTCGATTGCTCAACCTCCAACGCATACCGGCCACCACAGGGCTTGAAATCGCCCCCAGACGCCTTGTTTCATGGAAAGCATAATCTCTCTGTTCGGGCCAAACGCAAGGTCTTATGACGAATACTGGGGCCCATCCCAACCGAACCACCTTTAAGGTACTGCACTAAATCCTGGGTCAAGGTTTCAGCACTTTGACCTCGCATTATGGCCGACATTACCTGCTTCTCAATATTCCGCATCTGTCGTTTGGCCCAGATGTTAGGACTGAATTTTAAGCCCTCAATATCTGTCCGTTTGGCGTAATCTTTCAAGACCTCTTCTGGGATCGTCACAAAGGAAAACTCGATATCCTAATCTTCATCTTCGACCAACTCGGTAGTCACCTCAGATATCAAATTGGTGGTTTTCTCGGTCACGGATAACACTCCTTGATGAATATCACGGCTCAAATTTTGAGCCGGAGTTTCCAGAAGTGGTGTGAATCCCTGCCTGACAGCAGCAGATCTGGACCGTTTTGAAATCAGCGAACAGCAGGTAACCGGTAGTCGAGTGATGCTAGTACTGAGCTTTGAGGCTGCCCCAGCTGGTGGCTAATTTGCCAGCGGCGGAAACTGCCAGTGAGATTTTGAGCCCTTTATTCATAATAGACTTGATTTCATTTAAACGATAATTTACATTTGGTTGTAATCATTAACGAGCTGGATCACGATTAGGAATGCTTACCTGGACTCAACTTCGCCATCCTTCTTCTGGTCTTATCCGTTCATTAACTGCTTTAAATCGAGGCCAGATAGAAAAACTTCGGCCAACTTTCAAACCAGCATTGAAAAGACATCAATCTTCTTCGGTTGTGGTTGCACCAGACAAACGTCAACCAAAAACAGGTGCCGCTAGGACTCCAAGACTCAATTCAGAAGATTTATTGATCCTGATTCTAATCTGCTTTAGTGTCTATCCTACTCCAGACCTTCTGGGATTGTTGTTGGCAGGACAGCAAAGTTGGCTTTGTAAATGGGTGCATGGCTTAACACCTGTACTTGAGACCACTTTGGCTGAGGAAAAACAACTCCCGGTCCGGGCTGGTAGACCAGAGAAAGCGATGGGTTCCATCAATCAACTGTTGAAAATATGCCCGCAATTGTCCTTCATCATTGATGGAGCTGAAAGAATGTCAGAGGTCCCAAAGGCTCAGCCAAGCCAAAACAAGGCTCAAAAACAAGGCTACAGTGGCAGAAAGAAGCGCCATAGGGTTAAAAGTACTGTGATCAGCAATCAAAGTGGAGGTAATATTTTATTTGTCGGAAAAAGTCATCCAGGCTGCGTCAGGATAAGAAGATGGCAAATGAAGATATTCCAATCTTTCCTACAGGCAGTCGGCTTTGGCCAGACACGGGTTACCAAGGCTATCTTTCAGCCGCTGTATGACCTATCAACCTGGAAAGAAGTTAAAAAACAGAGAAGTCAGGGCAGAAGATAAGTCTTTTAATCGACAAGTTTCTGCTATCCGGGTTGAGGTGGAAGATGCGATTGGAGGTCTCAAGCCTAGCAACATAATCAGTGATATTTACCGCCATCGGAGGGCAGATTTTGAAGATCAGGTACTGCCGATAGCTGCTGGTTGACACAACTTTAGAATGAGTAGGCGAGCGGCGAGAAAGTAAATCAAATGAAAAGAGGAAAGTTGTGTGCAATTTCTTAAATGAGATCTAGTCTATTATACAACATTAGTCAGATGTAGATCTAGGATTGGTATAAGAATAATCGTCCATTGATGAATGGGCTCTTACCGGGGTAATATGGCTTGATTGAACTGAAAGGTACGGAGGGATGGAGCAATAGCTGGCGTCGTTTATTAGCTACAGAAATCAAGGTCTGGGGCAAAAAATATTGGAACAATTAGCCGATAAGCCGAATGATGGGTGCTTAATGATAGAGGCCGGTTAAATCAAAGTTCAGCCACCTGCGACCGATCCAAGCAATGATTACCGAAGGCACAATCGCCGATTGTTCTCCAACTGAAGATCTGGGACCAGGAATTCAGACTCGGCATTTACTGGCCAATCGGGGTTATGATGGCCAGACTATTCTTCCAAAAGCCAATCAGGTTGAGATGCAGCCGGTTATTCGACCAAAGAAAAAGAGAAAATTTCAGAGAAATTACAATCCAGATTGAGGCCAAAGGCGGCAAAGAGTCGAAAAATTGTTCCGGCATCTAAAACGTGAGGTGGAATAGCCACGGGTGAGGGCAAAAATTGAGACTCTTTGCCGCCACTCATCTAGGGTGTATATTTTTATGGGCTACTCGTGACGACACTATATAGCGTCGTCAGTAACGAGATAACCAGATGTGTCCAGTAGGATTTTACACGACACAGTAAGTGTAGATAGAGATTCATCAGTGATCGTCTTGTCTTATTGTCGAGGCTGGGTTTTTCGCCTTGCCATCCTCGCCTTTCTCAATACCTGTAGTCCAGTACAGTTTCATGCAGTGCCAGGTAGTTCTCCAGAGGCACACTGGCATGCAGCTCAGTGCTCGAGCCCACCAGTACCACCTGATCTCGGATCTCCTGAGGGCTGCCAAACGGTAGGAGCTGGCTCACATCGATTGTCCCGCAAAGTATGAGCTGGGGGTAACGCCTGCGTAGCTCATATGGGTCCATACCGGCCAGAGGTTCCACCGGATACAGCAGGTCAATCCCGGCCGCCACGAGATCGTCCAGGATCTCCCAGAGGTTGCCGTCGGAGTGAAACAAAACTTTGCGTCCTTGCCGATGCACCGCATCGCAAAGGCGCCGGTATCCGGGCAGAAATGACTTGCGGAAAAATGTGGGGGAGAAAAGCAATCCGGTCTTGTAAGAGATGTCGCAGCTTTCGTTGATCCACAGGACGCTCTCAGGCAGATCGCTATGCTCAACGGCCTGCACGATTTTCTCAAATCGGTGCTGGATCTGCCGATGCACGATCTTCGGGGCGTCGGCCAGATAGTAAGAGAAGGCTTGCAGTCCCACTTCGGTGAAAATACCATCTAGGCGTGGAGGGCCGGCGAAATGATACCCGCGGACGATGTCTCCACTCTGTGTGTGCACTCAGTTTGCTCCAAGATTTCGCGTGCTCCTCCAGCGACCGCTGATCGTCATTGCTCCACTCCCAAGGCGCTGCGGTACTCTCGGACTTTACTCGCGCATACTCCTGTGGAGAAGCCTACACGGCGTGCTCCGTCCACGCGGTCCAGCGTCGCCGCGTTATCGCACGTCCGGATTGTCCGACAGTTCGCCCGGTGTTGAACTCCGGGAGCTTATAGAAGGGCTTCGTTGCATCCAGGGCAGTGACATGAGCCCGGATAACGAGTCGCGGGCGGATTCCGGGCTCAGCGCGCTCCCACTGAAGTGCCCAATCACCGCATCATTGCGAATTACGTCGTACAAAGGAGGTCGGTCGGGCAGTTGACCCGACAACAATCTGCTTACTCTCTGCCTGGATGTCATCGATTACGAAATGCCCTCGGCCAGAAAAGACCTGGCAGTAGCCGACTGCTCCCTGATTTTAGCGATAGTTTGATATTCTTTTGAGGTATACCATTGTTCAAAGGCCTGTTGACTGGGAAATTCGATAATGACTAGGCGCCCTTGAGGTTTCCAGTCATCTGATTCCCCGGTGACCTTCCCACCTCTGACAATATATCGGCCGCCATGTTTAGCCACCGTGGCGGGGACCTGCTCAATGTACTTTTGATAGGTTTTTGGATCGTGAACCATTATGTCAGCTACGATACAGACTTTCATCCTTGCCTCCTTGAATCATGGTTTTACAGTGTATTTGAAACGAATAACAGCTCTGGTCTTGGAATGTGTTTGAAAAGTTATTCGACCTTTGAATTCCGGATGAACAACCACGCGGTATACCATCAAATTTTTCACTCGATATCTTTGTCTTGCATCCTATCCAAAAATGATTCTTAAGATTAACATATTTTCGGTTAAGCAGACAGGGAGCGATAGTTGTCCGGTGATCAGCGACCGGGTCGGATAACGGGTACCTTTCGCCATCCTTGTCCCTCTGTAAACTCGCGTACAGTAAAACACCAGATGACAAGGCGTTTACCGGCCAGGTTATCTCTTCGACGAAAGAGGGATAAGCGAGCGGGGGTGGCACCCGACCCGCGAACGGCTACCAAGTCGATAGGAAAACCGAGTTGATGGGCCAGGTGATCGGCCAGTCCAGCTCCCTGGGCATGCATATCTCCACCTGCATGGAACACCAGGTTGTGGCTGTCACCAAGTAACAGAACCGGGCTCTCTCTCCACGGTTTAATCGTTGTACCGTTATCTTGGCTAACGACTGTAACCGTCAACACCTCTTTGTCGTTGGCGGGCGACAGGGAAACGCCCAGGTCGCCGACAATCCCGACCTGGACGGTCGATAAGCGGTATGATGCTTGGCCGATGACCTGTTTTCGCCAATCCGAATTACCGACGATTCGGCCAATCTCTTTCGCCGCCAGAAGGCAGGCCTGAGATGACCAGTGTGTATCTTGGCGGCAGTAGATCTGGTGTCTCGATCGATGGTCTAGAAAAACCTCTGTCAGATCGAGAACCTGTACTCCCTTTTGCCGCAACAAGCGGTAGAATTGGCGATGCTGACCGAACAGGCTAACCAACTCAGTTCGTTTCGTTGGTATATCTGTACCGGTCACCAGCATCTCAGGGTAAATAGTGGCCTTAGCCGGCACCGGAACCAAAAGCAGGTCAATGTCAACGCTGTCAAGTTGTGCTTTGAAATCCAGGATGGCGGGTAGTGGGTCCGCATAATCCGGATTAGAGATATTGCTGACCTTTTTAGCATTTTCTCCCCAAAACGGACCCGCTACCAAATGCTGCAGTTCAGGCAGAAAAAAGAGCCAACCCTCCCGTCCTATAATTGTTGTTTGCTGATTGTCGGTCGATCGTTGAACAATCTCCTCGACTTGTTGGTGAAACGAATCCGCTGACCAGGTAGAATGTATTGTTATACCAATCAACCAACCGATAGTAAATAACTGCGAAATGGTGATATTGATCTTCTTCACGGTGCAATCTCCCCCCAATAGGTGTCGAGTAGCCAGGCTTCTTCGCTGTCCAGTTCCCGGCGATTGTAACTACCGTATTCTGCTTCGACCTCAGACCACGATTGAAGGCGCAGGTAGACAGACTGTCCCACTTTCAGATTAGCCGCCGTCGTCCATCGATTATCTTTCATTCCCCAGGTAAAGACCAACAGTTCTGCTGGCAACACTTCTGTCGGCAGCGACGGCTCCCGGCTGGTTACCTGTTCCAGGTGGATGGCAACCAGGCATTCTGGGTAGGGGACACTACCCGGCTGAGGTGGTTGGCTTCGCTCTTTCACAATCGCTGTTATTTCGATAACCTGTTTATCAATGGCTTTCTCATTACCAGATAGGTTACTGTCCGGGATTGTTCTACCGTCTGGAGAGGTCAGGTCAAATTGCCGCCAATCACCTAAAAATAGTTCCCGCATGGCAAACTGGTAGATGACTAACTTTTTACTTACCAATCGATCATCCCCTTTCTGAAGATCCTGGAACAGGGCTTGTCGGGTCGCGTAGGCTCCATCTGCATTTCGGGTAATTTTGTCAATGGGGTGCTGTAACTCAAAGCTAAGTTGCTCGACCAGTCCAGCGGCAGTTCCCCAACCCATTCCTTCCAGAGAGTAGATGTTGCTAAAACTGTCTCCCAAGAACAGTAGTTGAGCCGATGAATCAGGTTGCCAAAGTCTGCCGTTGATAGTTTGAATCTGCTGAACAGTGACAGTTTCTTCCGGGAAAAGAGACTGGCCATCGGTTAGTTGCAACATTTGACTAATATCACCCAGGTGACTAACCTGCAAGGCGTGCCGCTGAAAAACACGGTCAAGTTCAGGCGTCAGAAGACCTGTACGATAAACCAAATCCGCTAGCTTAGCGGCAACCATTTGCATGGCAGAGGGGGTCCAATGGGTGTCCGTTTTGAGATAAGGCACGGTTGGTGAATCAGATCTAGCTGCAAACAGTAAATCGGACGGATTGAAGATGACCACACCCTCATTGGACAAACGATCTACGATAGTCTGAAAGTTGCGTGGATAGAGTATTCGTGGTTCAATCCTTGGGAAAAACTTATCCGGCAGAATCGAGGGTTTTATCGGCGTCGGAAACACGATCAGTTCAATACCTCTGGCTGATAGCTGATGCTTGAAATCCAGGATGACCTCAACAGCGGTTTCGGTAGTAGCCGGGTTTGGGGGTGAATGATAGAGTGTTTTCAGATCCGATTGGTAGAACAGCCACCCTTGATCTCCAACATAGGCCTGTTCGTTGCCAAAGGCCAGAAGCCAGGTTAGCAGGTATTGGGTAGGAGACAGAATCCACTGGCGAAGAATGGACCGTTCTTCAAGCTGATCTTCATAGTGGTCGATCCGGTCTAATGTGGGGAGTGTCAGCAGTCGAACCAGTTGCGCGACAGAGGTCTGTGCCGATTCCGCACCCGGCCGCATATCCCGAATTTGCTGTGCCAGGGGCACAAGAAGTAGGGTAACAATAAACAGCATCAGCAGTGCGGTTCGATACACCTGAATTGTTCCTGACCTCGACCTCATAAAGCTAAAAGATAAAGTAGATAAAAGGATTATACGACTGCGTCTCTAGAAATATCAGCGAGATCCAGAGCAGGATCAGACAGGCAATTATCTTTGCTACCGACAGGTTTTGAACCCAGCCCCATGTCGATTGTCTCAGACAGGTTGCCAAGGCCGCCACGCTAATAGACAATAGATAATAGGGTTGATAAATTAAACCACCGATCAGGTAATGGCTCGGTGGTACAGAACCCAGTCCAACCATACAGCCTAAGAGCGTAACAGCCCGGGATAGGTCGGTAGATCGAAAAAAGACCCAGGTGATCAACACCAGTAAAAAAGTTAGACCCACGCGGATTGCATTGGGCCATTGCTGGTAAAAACTCGACCTGCCGCGCATCCGCTCCAGGGCTAGCATCCCACCATGAATCCCGCCCCAAATGACGAAATTCCAGGACGCGCCATGCCATAACCCGCCCAACAACATCACAATAGACAGGTTGATGTAGGTTCGCGCTTGTCCTTTACGGTTTCCACCCAGTGGAATGTAGAGGTAGTCCCGCAACCAACTGGAGAGGGAGATGTGCCACCGTCGCCAGAATTCGGTAATTGACGCCGATCGGTAGGGTGAATCGAAGTTTTTGGGGAAAGTGAACCCGAGCATCAATCCCAAACCGATGGCCATGTCGGAATAACCACTGAAGTCAAAGTAGATCTGGAAGGCGTAAGCAACTGTCCCGTACCAGGCGTCAAGCACAGCAACTGCACCAGCATCAAAGACGGTGTCGGCGATCTTACCACACGGATTGGCTAACAGGATTTTTTTGCTCAAGCCAACTGAAAAGAAGGCAATTCCTTGGGTCAACTTGTCCAACGTATGGGTTCGATGTTGAAGTTGTCCTGCTACCTGAGAAAAGCGGACAATCGGCCCAGCCACCAGTTGTGGGAACATGGAGACGTAACAGGCAAAATCGATGAAATTGGAAATAGGTTTGGCCTGACCACGGTAGACGTCGATGGTGTAGCTCATCGACTGGAAGGTATAAAAGCTGATGCCGAGGGGAAGTGTCACATTGAGCGCATCTCGCAGGATAGGCACGCCGATTAGACTGGCCACAGCATTGTAGTTGCCAATCGCAAAGTTGAAATACTTGAAGAACCCAAGCAGGGAGATATTGGTGCAGACCGAAACTGTCACAGCTAGTTGACGATGTCGATTCGTGGTTATTACGCGACCACAGATGTAGTCGATCACTGTCGAAGCCAGCATCAACAGCACAAATTTGGGGTTGGCCCAACCGTAAAACAGGTAGCTACAGAGCGTTAGCCCATAGTGTTTGGCCGAGCGGGGCAATAGGTAGTAAAGGCCAAGGGAAAAAGGCAGAAAGTAGTAGATAAAAAGGTGAGAGCTAAAAACCACGTAGAGTTAACCGCAGCCATTTAATATTGAACCTGTCTGTAACATCTAATTCCATCACAACTTAGGAAACTCAGGTACATCTTTGTAGTTTTTCCACGACTCTTTGTAGATCTTCCAACGACCATTCTCGGCATCAACAGCCAAGACCAGGGATTTAGTACCGAAGTCGCGATAGGCGGGACGGTTGCCTGAAGCCGGTGTAAAAGCCTTGTAGGTTTGCAAAAAACCGACATCGGCTACCGCCGTGTCACCGTTAATTTGCAGATTGGAAATAAAAACCTCAATCTTGCTATAACGCTTGTTCAACCGTTCCATTCCTTGACGCAGCCGTGCTTTGCTTAAAAATTTCCTCCGTACCTCTTTGCCGTCTATTACCGTGACTCGTGTGATTCTGGCTTCCTCCGCGTATTGTGCCATGTAGGTTTGAATATCTTCATTCTGCCAGGAGCCCTGCCATGCACCGAGTACCTGCTTGATTTTTAGTTGGGTATCCACCGGTGTGCTACTACCGGAGATTCCAAAGGGAGCTTCACCGATTATGGCTGTTTGTTCAGTTCCGGTTCCGGAGGTCTTGCCACTACCCGTCAAGGTTGACTCCTCGGTCGTCGTGATCGTTCCCTCCGCTTCCGTGCCAGCCATCATCTCATGGCTCCTTTGAGGAAATTCCTGTTGATCGCGCCGCTCCTGATCCCTAACCAGATACCACCTTTTGCGTGGCCTTTTTCGCTTCACTACTAGATCTCGATAGGTGCGCATCAGCAATTGCTTCTCCTTGAACAGTTCGACCGGTATTGACTCGATCTGGTAAAGGTCCGGGTTTCTTGGATCTTTTCGTTGCGCCAAGGTTTTGACTTGGGCCACAATTTTATCGTAGGAGCGTGTCCGCTTCACCGCCTCCTCATACTGCTGTTTGGCTTCTTTGCTGTCACGCAGTGAAGGATCCCACAACTTCCGGTACTTGCCAGCATCTTTGGACTCGACGGCCGATTTCCATCTCTGAGCAAAAGATTCGATTTTCTCACCTTCACTGCTCAAGACCCCAATAGTGATGGGCCCCCCAATGCAGATTACGGCGATTAGACCGGCCACAACATATCGGCGATTGCTGAAGATCCGAATCAACCGATCTTTTCCCTTTACCTTTTCTGTATTCTCGTTATTCTCGCTATTCTCGTGTTTCATGCTGGGTTCCCTCAATTTTAGTATTTGGGTACATCTTCGTAAATTCGCCAAAACTCGCGGTAGATGCGCCATGCTTGCCCCTGTTTTCGTATCCAGACCTCCCGTTCCCAGATATCGTATAATACTGGTTGTTTCTGCCTCCCTCCAGATGTTTTATTCAGGCGATAGGTGACCACCAGGCTATCTCCTTCCGCCTGGATCTCGGGTGTGTCGGCCGACGCGTTCCGGCTCCACCCCTTTCCCGCCTGGCTCCGGATAGCCGGTGCCGTCTGACCGTAATCCAGGTGTTTGCGCTCCTCCCCAGTGGCACGAATAACCGACTGTTCAAGCTGCAGTTGTCGGCTATAATAGCTCAGATGCGTATTGAGATCTTTATCCCACCAGGCCTGGTCCCATCGCTTTAGTTCCCGCCGGCCCTCGCTGGCCTGGGGACGGGAGAGCGCGGTTTGGCCCGTCCGATTGGGCGTCCAGGTCTGGCGACGCAGGGCAAAGGCTCTGGCCTCCTCCATTTTTCGGGCCAGCACCGCATCGTGATCCCGCAATGCCCGCTGTTGGCTCAGGTTTTCAATTTGCCGGGAGTAGCTTTTCCCCTGAGCAATCGCTCGACTTTTGGCCTCCTCGGAGGCCTGGCGTGCGGTCCGGAGCTTGGCTTCAGCCTTGGCTAGCTGGTTTTCGCATTCCCGTATTCGACGGCGATAATCCTCGATTTGGCGTTGGGTCTGCTGAGATTGGGCGTAAACCTGGTCGTAACGGGTCTGTAACTGATCACGTTTATGCCGGGCCTGATGGGCGTCGGACTGACTACGGGACACCTGGCCCGACTGCTGTTGGAGTTTCCTTTTCAACTCTGATGCCCGTCTCTCTTTTTGCTGGTTGGTTCGATCGGCTTCAGAGCGGACATTTTTCAGTTCTGACCGTACCTGCTGCATCTCGGCTCTCAATTTTTCAATTCTGACTGATTTTTTATCGATGACGGCGTCGAGCTCATTCTCCTTAGAGGCAGCGATAGCCTGCTGAGCGGCGGTTTGGGCAGTAGCCATGGCCTGATAGGCCAACTGGATAGCGGTCAGCCCCTGGTTGGCCGATCTGGCTTTTTCAGACTCAGCCATCTGCTGTTCGGCCTGGGACCATAATTCAGGTGATAGGGTGTTGGCATTTTTGAGAAAGGCTCGATCGATAGCCACCTGGGATTGGGAAATAGCCTCCTCCACCTGCTCCAGGCGGATCTTGCCCAACTTCGGTCCGCAACCCATTGAGACCAGCCCCATAAGGATGACGAGTGCCAACTTTGCCAGATGGTTTCCTGTTATTGCACGCTGAGTTACTTCTAGTTGTGATTTCATCTCTAACTCCTGATATTCCAAACTCTCCTGATGTTCCAAACTGTTGTTGGGGCCAAATTTCCGCTTATGAGAGTCTAAAATTGTCTGTTGTTCGTTGTTGATTGTCTACGTGTTCCGCTTAGCCCGACTCAGTCAAGCCCTCCGATGGTTGCATAGTAGAGTTCAGCTTCAAAGTCAAGAGGAAGAGTATCGGAAAGGAAAAGGCTCTCCAGTTGCGGATGCTGGCTGAAGGGTTCGATCACCATTTCTCTTTTTTGCCCAATCGAGGGCAGCTTCAGCGAGTTGGTGTTTAGAATCGCCCAGTGCACGACCCGAATTTTTTGCTGGGATTTATCGTTTAACGGAGGATCTGTCAACACCTGGTCTACCTGGTATTCATACACCATCAAGGCCTGGTGATAAGGTGATATTTCAGCCAGGGTTGGTACTTTGGAGCGTTGGACGGCTGTTGCCTTGACCTTCCACAGTTGTCGTTGTGGGCGGGTCGATAACAGGTGTTGATAGTTATCGGCATGTTTCAGAATCTCTGTTGATCGCAAAACACGGTTGTAAATGGCAATTCCTTCCAGTGTTCCGGCCCAATCTCGATTGCCGTCCCATTCGTTACCAAACAGAAGGTGCTGATCAGACCAATTGCTAAAATCGCCTGAAATCTGGTCGGTATTGAGAACCTCGACTCCATCCTTATAGCAAATCAGGTTGCCGGATCTATAAGTTACAGCTATGTGAACGCTTTGGTTGGCTTCAATCGCGCAGAGGTTGGTCTCCGGTCGAGTTCCGTTTTCGTCCGTTTTCGTTGTTCGAAGCCGGAAAATCAGCCGATCCCTTTCCTGGCCCAGAGTAAAGTTCCTTGAATGAGCACTGGAAGAGAAAGAGACAATCCGTGCGGGACCTTTCTGGTTGAGATGGTTGGTCTTCAGCACCACCTCCAGTGTCAGTTGGTTAGAGTGCGTCAACTCCTGCTTAATCGGTTGGCCCCATTCGTCAGCCGTAAAGCGGCCTTTGGCTAATTGCATGGCGTATTGGTTATCCAGATGTGCCATGCCATCGGCCTGAGGTTGACATATCTTGCCGTCTACTGAGTTGGCGACATTGTCGTTTTGCCAGACAAAGACCAGTCCAGATCGGTGGATCGGCCACGAAGCAGGCGCCACTGACAACCGTTGTTTAGGCATAGCGTTGGGAATTTGGGCCTGGTCGGTGACCCCTTCCAGATCCAGCCAGGTTTTGCCTGTGATCGGTTTGTTAAAATGGAGGTTGAGTTGGTGCTGATCAGCACTGATTTGTGACCGACTAGCTTTGCCTCCTGATGCCAACCTAGCATTCAAGGATTTGGTCTTGATCGGTTCGTCAAAACGTACGGCAATTTGGTTGGGATCTACTAGCCAGGTCGTTAATGGTTGTGGGGGATTGGCAGGTAAGACCGTTACTGCCCCGCGCCGTTGGCGGCCTTCAGCGTTGGCCGTGACCTGATACTTGCCCGCTTGCCGAAATACGTGTGTTACCCGATTATCAACAGTTTCACGACTGCCGTCACCAAAATCCCACCGCCACTGTTGTTTTTTTTTGGCTTTTGAATTTTTCTTTTTTGGTTCTGGTTTTTCTTGATAAACATATAATTCAACCAGGTCGACGGCCTCAGACCAGGCGGGTATTCCCCCTTGCCAGACTTCGGTAGATCCGACGGCGTAGTACCAGTGACCGTGATCGACTGAACCGTCCAGTAGGGATTCCTTGCCGCTATTATGTTCCAGGCCACGCCAGTAATGATCACTATGGGCAATTTGGATTTCCCGGTAGCCTTCAACTCCGCCCTGCGTTCGGGTAACGGGGTTCGACTGCTGCCGCCAAGTATTGATGTGCCTTGAACCTGAATTGGGCCAGCGCATCTGGAAGGTGAATTTGCCGTCGGCTTGTCGGTATTTCTCCAATTGGTCCAGAATGGAAAAGTTGTCCGCCCTTGGATTATCCGTATTGCGCGACCATTGGCCTTTTTTCCACCATCCATCTCTCCCACCCACTGTTTGCCGAAATACCAACTGCCAATTTTTCTCATCCAACGGCAATTCAACACCAACATAGAGCTCAACCTGGTCCGTTGGATCTGACCAAGCGGGGAGTCCATCCTTCCAGGGTGTGGTTGTACCGATGGCGTAATACCAGTTGCGGTGGTCCACTGAACCGTCCAGCAGAGAGGAAGACTCAGTGTTGTGTTCCAGTCCACCCCAACGGTTATCGGTATGGCTGATCTGAATGGCTTGGTAGCCATCGACCCCACCCTCTGTTCGGGTGACAGGGTTGGTCTTCTGTCGCCAGGTGTTTTGCTCCCCGCTTTTCGGCCAGCGCATCTGGAAGGTGAATTTGCCGTCGGCTTGTCGGTATTTCTCCAATTGATCTAAGACAGAAAAATTGTCGGCCTTGGGATTGTTGGTATTGCGTGACCATTCCCCTTTTTTCCACAATCGCTGGTTTTTACCCACTGTTTGCCGAAATGCTAACTGCCAGCGCACAGCTGTTTTAATTGGATCGATCTTGGGCGGCGGAGGGTTGAGTTGATAGTTAACCGTAAAGGGGGCTTCACCTACGGCCGAACCGAGTGCAAGACCCTGGATGTGAACATCCGGGAAACGGTCTACCCCACCGTGAAAGGTATAGCGAACAGGTGTGCCTTCGATTTCCAGTGTATCGGGATTGGTTGGGGCAACGAAGATATCATAGTCACCCTTGTGGTGGTCGTGCTGGTTGGGCGAGGCACCGTAGGCAATGGCACGATTGTCACGCGAATACATCGGGAAATAGAGGTAGCTCCGCTTCCCAGGCATACGAGCGTCGTTTTTACGCAGAATATCCTTGGTTCGACGGTCGCTCAGATGTACGGCTCGAATTGGGCCGCCGCCGCCGCCCATCCAGAACCCCCACCTACCGTCATGCGTAAAATAGGGTTGGCAACCCCCAAACTTTTGCTGTTCCCGAATATTGCCGCTACCTTCGTCAAAGGAAGAAAAAACAGGCCGACCGGAAACCGCGTGCTGTCGTTTAGCGTCAATCAACCAGCCAAATTCTCCGTGACGTTTGGCACTCAATTTTTGTTGCCGATTCTGTGCTAGGTCGTAGAAATAGGTGTGTCCATCCCCTTTGATAAAGATGAATTTCTCGTTGTCTTGCCAGACCACCGCCCGGTTCTCAAAATAGGAGCGAGCGTTATCCACTAGCTGACGGTTGCTCAACGTCTCCAAATCCAAGAGGTGCAAAGTGGCCTTAAAAGACTGATTGTGCTTGTCGTACGGGTTTTTGTTTCTGGGATAACTGAGATAAATCAGCTTAGTGCCATCAGGTGAAATATGTGGACAAAAATGGGCACGTTCCCTCTTATTTGGACTGAGTTGCTTTAAGCCCTGGCCATTGAGGCGTTGATACCAAATCCGCCATTCGCCGCTCCGATTGGATTCCCAAACGATGAAGCCAGAGCCAAGTTGTTCGGACAGCTTTTGTCGTTCCGTCTGCTTTTCCGTTTTGGATGAACGGACTTGTACCGGCATATGATTCAGAACAGATGTGATGTTGACTTGGGCAATCTCGACCCCTGCCGTCTCAACTGGTGCGGGTTCGGCCAGGACAGATGTGGCTTGATTTTGGCTTGGGTTATGGGGCAAACTGATTGGTACAGATGCCAATTCAGCACTTTGACTACTATCATTTGGTTTTAGCAGTTCGGGCATATTTTCAACCAACCCACTCTTAGTTGATTTAACCAGTGGTTTTGCCTCAACCAGTGTTATCGCTACTGTCTGAGTCATTCCGATCAAACCCAATAGCAGGCCAGAAAAAACAACCCATCCCCAACCAGAAAAGTGAGTGTCCGTTTGGCGTTCTTTATCTAGCAACAGTTCAACTCGACGTGGAGCTTGCTTTCGAGAGTGCATAATACCAAGTGTTGTAGCTCGGTAGTAATTGTCCATATTGAGTTCAACTAACTTGGTTAGGCATTGAGCGTAGAGAACAGGGGGTTTTTCTTCCGTTTTCAATATGGCAACGATTTCGTCGTCACAAGATACTTCACGATTGAGGTCCAGTTGTTTATTGATCCACCAGATCGCCGGATGAAAAAAGAGGATGGCTTCGGCGAGACGTTGGATGAACTGGATCCAGTGATGACAGCGTTGTAGATGGATCATTTCGTGCTGAAGAATCAAATCGAGTTCGGGTCGGCTAAGTTTAGCTATAACAACTTTCGGCATTAGAATGGCGACTTGTCTCAGACCAACGACCATCGGTTGAGAAATCTGGGTCGATTGATATAGCCGAACAGATGTGTTTATACCAACTTGAGCCGTCATCTGATCCAGTTGATCTTGGTATTTCGGGGTAACCAAAACAGCATCTTTCAATAATCGCAAGCTTTGATCATAACTTTGCCACAAGCGGATTAGCAGAGCGATGGCAATTGCTAACCAGGTCAACACTAGTGCGTGAGTCCACTGTGGATTTCGAATCAGTATAGAGAGGTATAAGGGGAAAAATGGATTATCTATGGAACTTTGAATAGGAGAAACCGAAATCGTCGCGTTAGCTGTATTGTGCTTCTGATTGGCTTGGTCTGAACTGCCAACGGCTACGTTGGCTCTTACCGCCTCGGCCGGCAATATATCGGTCGAAGTCGGTTCTTCAACTACCCGTGCAGTAGGCCAAGACGTTGGGCTAAACGGAACAATCGATAGTGGTGTTTCCTCTGCCTCTGTGGCAACTGGCAATTTAACCTTGGAGTTAGACAGGCCGATTTCTGCACCTTCATCTACTGGCAACAGAATAAAACAGAAGGGGAGTAACATAACCAGCAGTAGGGTGGTCCACCAGATGGTAAAACGGGTAGTCGCATTCAGACGTACAGGCTGGATACCTCTGTTTGGATGCCAACGGTTTAGCATTACCCCAACAATCGCCGTTAGGACGATTCCGCACCAGAGACTATTGATCAGGCTGGTTAATACGGTTTGAGAAATAACTTCCAGGTAGGTCACTCTGTTCTCTCCTTGGAGCAGGCCTCCTCCTTCTGTTGACGGATCATCTCTTTCATATGCATTAACTCGGAGAAGTCGATCTCTTCATCTTCCAGAATTCTGAGTACCAGTTTTTCCGGAGAGTTGTCGAAGAATCGGTGTAAGATGTCCTTGATCACTTGACCATTTGCCTCTTCACGGCTCACAATCGGATGGTAAATAAAGGCACGTGACTGCTTGGTGTGCCTGAGGTATCCTTTTTGTTCCAAGATACGTAGCATGGTCAAAACAGTTTTATAGGCCAGCAGTTGATCGTCGTCGGGTAAGGCCTGCACCACATCGTTAACGGTGCCTTGTCCCAGATCCCATAAGATCTTCATTAGTCTCAGCTCTGCTGTTGTTAATGTGGTTGATTTTCGGGGAGGCATAGGCTATTACAATTTTGTTCTTTACTTTTTACGAAATCTTAGTTAGCTAAGACTTAATTTACCCCCCCAACTGTCCGGTGTCAACTAAATCTTATGTTTTTAAGAATTTGGGCTTGGCCCAGTCCCTCATTAAACCGTCTATAAACCACCTATACCATAAACAGCTAGTGGGCTTTGATTGAGAAAATAGCTAAAAAAATACTTCAGACAGTCTAGGTTGAATTTACGGCAGATGAAATGCTATTTTTGTTCGTCCGTAAACTTACCACCGTCTGTCAGGTAAAAACGATTGTATACTCTCTTCGGCCGTATCCAAAAACACCCATCTACCCTTTTATCTATCTGCTTTCATCTACTTCTTATGTTTATTATCTGCGGCGGGTTATCGATAACAACACCTCTCAACGCCCACCAGCAGAGTTCAGAGCCGGGGACCAAAACTGCTACGGCGGTGCGTATTAATACCGAATCGCCCGTAATTGACGGGGTTCTTAACGACGCTACCTGGCAGCAAGCACCGTCCTTTACCAGCTTTCAGCAACGCGGCCCCCATGAAGGCGCCGCCGCAACAGAGAAAACGTCTTTTCAGGTAGTCTACGATGATCAAGCCCTCTATTTTGCTATCGTCTGTTACGACCAGGAACCTGACAAGATTGCTATCCGTTTGGGTCGTCGCGACAGCCGATTGAAATCCGACCGTGTCTCTATTTACCTCGATCCCTATCACGACCATCACACCGGCAATCAGTTTTCGGTCTATGCTTCCGGGGTGAAGGCTGATGGAGTTTACGCCGACGATCGCGATCGTGGCGATACTACTTGGGACGCCATCTGGGAGGTTAAAACTCGTTTGTATGACAACGGATGGCAAGCCGAGTTTCGCATTCCCTACGACGCCTTACGTTTCACCAATAAACCGGCACATACCTGGGGGTTGAACGTGGTACGTGACATCAGCCGTAAAAACGAGAGCTGTTTTTGGATGCTGATTCGGCGTCAACAAGCAGGTTGGGTTTCAGGCTTCGGGCATTTAGAAGGCTTGCGCAATATCAAGCCACCCAGGCACCTGGCGATTATGCCCTACGCTATGGGTGGACTAATACGCGATAGTCAATCCACGATGCTGACCGGCCGGGGCGGCGGGGATATTCTCTACGGTGTAACGTCGGGTATTACTATGTCAGCAACTATCAATCCCGATTTTGGTCAGGTGGAAGCCGATCCGGCCGAATTGAACCTGTCCGCATTTGAGAGCTACTTCGAGGAGCGGCGTCCATTTTTTGTCGAAGGATCAAATATTTTCCAGACGGGCCATCACCCGCAACTGTTCTATTCCCGTCGCATCGGCAATCCCCCCCAACACTTTGAGATCCCGGCCGAACAAAGCGAACGTCATCGACCTGAGGCTACAACCATCCTCTCAGCGGCTAAAATTACCGGTAAGACCCGGCATCGAACCAGCTTCGGTCTGCTAAATGCCGTAACTAGGCCTGAATACGCAGAGCTTGAAGGAGGTGGAGGCCGATACCTCATCGAACCGTTGAGCAACTACTTCATTGGGCGATTAAGACGGGAAATCCTATCCGGAAACTCCCATCTCGGCTTCATCAGTACGGCAGTCACCCGACAGGACTCGGTGGCCGCCTTTGTGCAGGGCATCGACTGGAATGTGAAGTTCCCTAGCCAAGGTCGGCGTGAGAACCAATACCAATTTGACGGTCTGGTCTCATCCAACCAGAAAGAAGGCCGGAAAGAGGCGCAGCAGGAAGGACAAAACGGGTTTCTGGGTCGGATGGCCTTCAGCAAGAGACAGGGCGCTTACCAGTGGCGGGTGACCACCGAGACGACATCGCCCAGTTACGACATTAACGACATGGGCTTTAACGATGTCCGTCCAACCGGCAACCACTATTTGGGGTTTGACACCAATTTCGAACAAAACCGGCCGATGGGGCCGTTTCTCAGGTCATCGACCGGTATCAACGGTTGGATCGACTGGAACTACAACGGACAGCAGGTGAGCGCCGGGTCTGATCTTATACTGGACGTAGAATTCAAAAATTTCTGGCATCTGGGTTTCGTTTTCGCCCGAGACTATCAAGGACTGGACGAGGATTGGGGCGTTCAACTGCTTCAACCACCAGCCTGGGCAATCGATCTGTGGCTGGATACGGACAACCGAAAAGCGGTGACTCTGGGCCTGAACCCGCGGTTCTGGCGACGGGACGACGGCTCGAGTTATGAACGTATGTTACAACTGAAGATCGAAATAAAACTAACGGACAACACTGTCTTTCGCCTGGGGCCGGGCTACAACCACCGCTTCTCCTTTTCCCAGTGGGTAGACGAAGTTCATGCTGATGGCGTTCCGCTGTATATTTTTGCCGAATTGGACAGCAAGACGATTGATTTTACCACCCGTGTCAATACTAGTTTGTCGCCGGATTTAAGTCTGGAGTTCTTTATCCAGCCCTTCGTCGCTATCGGCGATTACGAGCGTTTCAAGACGCTGGTTGCCCCGCTAACCTATCGGTTTACCCCATATCCATCAGGACCGGATCTTTTGAAACAAAACCGTGACTTTTATTATCGATCACTGCGCAGCAACCTAGTTCTCCGTTGGGAGTATCAACCTGGAAGTACTATCTTTATTGTCTGGTCGCAGTCGCGGGAGGCCGAAAACAGTCGGCTGGTAACTGACGACCTGAGACGAAGTCCTATAGATCGGCTGATCCAAGCGTTCTCCGATCCGGGTGAGAACTTTTTTTTAGTTAAAGCCAACTACTGGTTTGGGATATAACCTTTCAGGAACAAACGAAGGAAACCAAACATATCAAATGAATCTGATCCAATACCTGTTTCCGCTGCTGATATTCCTAATTGCACCGCTGATACTCCTGATCATCGTTCGAGTCATCCTCAGGTATACAAGGGATCGCAGACCAAAGGCCAACCAATATCAGGGTGAAAAGAGACAAGTCAACGGTAAAGTTGATCGCATTGAAAAAGAGTTGCTGATTGATCAGGATCAATCCTACACCGGATACCGGCTCCACTATCAGTGCCAGGACGGAACAGACAGAGTTTCAATTTGGCATTACGGAATAGACGATCCTTTAGCCGTTTTAATCAAACTGGGTAAAGTTGAGGAGGGGTCGGCAGGAATTGTAGTGGTACAAGAGGGTGAGGAGGGGGAGATTGCAACCGGATTCCGGGTCGGTTTGAAGGCGAACACAGAACAGGCTCAATAAACAGAGCCTTGGAGGTGAGGCGTTAATTCTGCTGTTGTGTCTGAAACCAATCTTCTAACCGCAGCCCTAAGACACACCGAAATCCGACGTTGGCAATGGTGCTATCTGTCGGATAGTCGCTATCACGGCTAGTAACCTGAAGTGAGTTTAACCGGTTATACCAGGATCCACCTCGGACCACTTTAGTCACCTGATGCTGATCTCGCCAATCCTGACACCATTCCCACACATTGCCTGCCGTGTCGTATAGACCATAGCCGTTAGGTTCAAAGCTACCGACCGGGGCAGGTACTTTTTTCCACTGATCTTTACCACCGATGCCCCGAAAATTAGCGTGGTTTCTAGCCGAACTCTCGTTCCATGAATATTTTTTCCCAACTAAACCCCCACGAGCAGCATGTTCCCATTCGTCTTCGGTTGGCAGCCTTTTTCCGGCCCACTCAGCATAGGCTACCGCTTCATGCCAGGTGACATGGATCATAGGATGATTTTCTGTCGGTGAATATAGATAGATGGATTCCCACCGATAGCTGCTGAATGGGTAGTTAGTCTCCTGTAAAAACTGCTGAAACTGACCGACAGTTACCTCGGTGGTATCCATATAAAAGGCATCCAATTCAGGTGGCTTGCCCGGTATCCGGACCATCAAGGCTCCATCTTGCTGGCAAACCCTGGTTTGGAGTAGCTTGGCCCCGGCAACTGATTCTTCCCGATTTGATGGTATGATCGTTTCCTTTACTTGATTACGAAGCTTAGGCTGAATTTGCGTCTTATAAAACAACGTAATCAAGACCAGTAACCAAATCTTTTTTTTCATCCCTGCACCAGCACTGTTGATACCAGCATTACGGCGGCCAAGAATACTAATGCAATTCTGATAGTAACGTCGTCTTGACAGCGACAACCTTCAATAGAGACTATCCAAGATAGGAAAAAACGACAATAATACCCGCGGCGACCGCAGCTAAAGTTCCAGATCCTTGCATCGCTATATTTTAACTCCTCATCAACGTGTGGTGAATTAGAAAGGTAGACCCATATCATCTGCTGGGACTTGCGGAGTTACGACTTCCTCTTTGGCACTACCGAAAGTGAAGTCAAACTGATTAAAACCAGAGATTATCATATCAAGATGTGTCACAGTTGGAACTTGGGTTGAGACGGAAAGGTTGACGCTATAACAATCTAAATTACAAAATTAAACTGATGAACCGTCCTGAATTAGATCTGAAATAACCACAATATACTCAAGTAAAATGGGATTGCGAAAAAGTTTTGCCAGTAATCTCAAAAGGCTGAGTGAAGAGCGAAGTCAGTTCATCCTAATAATGGTGAAGATTATCAAGTCTCTCCATGCCAGCATTTTTGAATTCAGCACCGGTTTCATAATCTCTGTGACAACTTAAATGCTGATGTCAAAACCGTTATGATCGCTCAATCCAATTAAGATTGGCTGAATCGAAGTACCAAAATATTAATTTGATCTTGGAGTCAAACACAAAACCCTAAACCATGCGGGAAGGATAATATCGGCCATTGTCGCAGATGACACCAATGTTTTGAGCTCAAGAATTGTTTGGTTCTAATTTTTGGAACCAGCCAATGGTTAAATTAGCATTGATGGTTGGGTCTTGACAACCAATAAGATCTAGTTTTCGACCTCGAAAGCAGCGTTAGTGTTGATACCTTTTGGCCTGGTATTGGTTTTGATTTCTTTTAGTTATGTTGTGGATGAACATCATCAACAATATAAAGACGATACATTAGGGGCCATCGTCACTTTAACAACTTCGTCGTCAGTTGGTCCCATAAATTGCACTTGCTTATTAGGATCTGCTTTGCCAGGAATTCGTTGAGGCTTTTGATACACTCCCCTCAGGATTTTAATCAGTCGATGATGCCTTTGTCCGTAGATGAAATGGCAAACGTTTTTTAACATCACTGGCAATGTCTTTGGCTCGAAGATCAATGGCTTTGTCTAAAATATTCCATTAGTTGTCGTTGTTGCTTTTATTCCATCTACTTTCTGAACCTGGATAGTTGTCTTGGCTTACAGTAAGGATGCCATTGTGCTAGTAAATTTTTGGGTGGCCACGTATCGTCTGGTCATCCAAAAGCAGTCTTTTTGATATTTGTTCCTAATGAAACCCGTCGTTGAGAAACCAGATCGTTTTTATTTTATCCGCCTCGCCTTTTGGCTTAGATTTTCGAGGTATAAGTTTAGATGGCTCAATTTCCTGAGCGCTAAAAAGTGGTTCCATGAGAATAAAATTCTCCTTCATCTTGAATTTCTTACTTAACCTTTGGGGCGAGTTAACAACTGGTCATGAGAATATCCCATCCCCCCCTTAATTAATTAGAGATAGCAACACATTTTCGATTGACAGCAGACTCATAACCACCTTCGATTTGACCATCGAACTGTTCTGCCGTATCGATTATTAACTGACTACGGTCGGCCAAAATCAACAGCATAGCCCAGCTGAACTGTATCCGTCTGAAATGGTGGCTTTAGCACCACTGCTCTCCCTCAAAAGCATCGGCAACGATCCCTTCTACCGTTGGGTTGTTATAGATCACAAATCCTGGTTTCCAAATTTGCCCTACAGAAGTCGCTGGTTCCATCTGTTCAATCGGTATATTCATGGCAAAACCTGCTTGGCTATTCTCCATTTACTAGGGTAAAGTCGCAGTTTAGCCACCAATGTTGGTAAATTACACATCTGAAAAAGCAATTAAAGTGTTTCGGTTGCAGTTGTCAAAAGCTTGACTCTGTCCGAAGAGAAGAGAAACGTTGCCGTTGTTGTAGGCACGAATGGAAACCTGGAAATTAGCCCTGCATTTTAGCCGCCAAGAATGGTCCAATCTTTGGCCCTGGTTTTTCAGGCGTTTACCCGTCATTGCCATGGCTCAGAAAACAGGGATCCA
>JASMLX010000112.1 GCA_030748495.1 Candidatus Poribacteria bacterium
ATCAGTTGGTCCAGTTGGCCAATCTCTGCTGGTAGGACGGTCAGTCGGTTGCCTTCCAAGTGGAGTTCTGTCAGTTGGGCCAGTTGGCCAATCTCTGGCGGCAGGGTGGTCAGTTGGTTAATTTCCAAGTGGAGTACTGTCAGATTGGTCAGTTGAAAAATATCAACAGGAATTTCAGTCAATTCTTGATTACTTAAATCAAGAACCTGTACTTTGTCCGGTTCTTTTAATGCTTCGGTTAATGAATAATAGATTTTCATTTATTCTCTATTCCGGATGGGAGATAACCTATGCCAATAGAGACAGGTGTTGTTGGAAAGGAATAGCCATATTTTGATGCTTTCTAAGTTAAGGGGTAAGTACCAGTGAGGGTGTTAAGTCTCATATAAATAACAGACTTCCTGCCAACGCAATTCTATACAACAGTAACTCTACAGATGATAATCGATCGTGGAAGAGGCTCTATCTCAGCACCCGCTAGAGTGGACACAACAGCAGTTATAGTGGTTTGGATACCGCTCTATTCCAAAAGTACGGTTTATTACGGGCCGAGAAAGATCTGAAATTTCAACGGCCAGCAGATGAAGAAGGATAAAAAAGGCTAAACCCAGACCGAGATATTAAGCTTCGCTAGTTGAACGGCACCAGTCAGGTGTTGCCATCAGAAACGGCGAAACTGCGGACAATTATAATGCAACACAAATAAATGCACAAAAAGATGCAGTCTTATATTTCTACAAAACCAGCACTCGTTACCCTTTAGTATAGCACAAGATGTGAAAAAGAGGGGTTTTTATTGACAATAATTATTTGCAGTCTAATTAGATCGTACCCGGATAATATAATATTGGGTGTGGGTTTGAAAGCTGGATAGGCCGCTCGAATTCTCATGTGCCAGGGTGAGAGCGATGCTGGTACTCAGCCCATAGCACCAAAAAGAGATAACAATATCACCTACCGTATCCATGGTAATACCCGGACAACACTAATCATTGGTCAAGCAATTGTTGGTCAAGCAATTGTTGGTCAGGGAAACCCGTAATCCAGCCTGCTCTGGCCTACCCCAGCCGATCAATATGGTGTTACTACTCCAAGTCTAAATTTGAAAGATTAGATAAAGGCTCTAGAACCAGAAGCTAAAACAGGCAGCAAAAATAATAGATCAATACGTTTCATCTCGTAAACTCCAGATCTCAAAACAGATTGTAATTAACGCCTGAACGAGAATGAGAATTGATTACCATTATCATCGTCTAGATCTACCGTATTCGGAACTGTATTGTAAAATTAAGGAGAAATACTATAAAATAAATGCTATAAAATAGAGTCTCAAGCGCCGAATCATGGGTGCCATCGAGTCATTCGTAGTTTGGACCCGGGCGTACAATATTTAATTTATTACAAATTATTACAAGGCGCATAACTATATGTTGACACCTGACGGTATGTTGTTGCAATCACCAAATCGTGGGTCTAATCGGGCCATTCGTAGTTCGGACTCGCAGCCGGGCCGGTTGCGGAGACCAGAGCGATGAGGGCGATCATCATCGGGGCCGGTCGGGGAGAACGGCTAATGCCGACCACCGCTGATGTACCCAAATGTTTTGCCCAGGTCGCCGACAGCCGAATCCTCGACTGGACGCTCAAGGCCCTGGCCGATAACCGTATCGACCCGGTCTGTTTCATCGGCGGATACCGTATCGACGCCGTGCGACAGGCTTACCCACAATTCACTTTCCGTCACAACGCTGACTGGGCAGGCAACAATATCTTGGCCTCGTTATTTTACGCTGAAGATTTGATGGACGAACCGTTCATCTGCTGTTACTCGGATACCCTGTTTACCCCGACAGTTATTAGCGGGCTGCTAGACACTAAGGGCGACATCGTACTGTCGGTGGATACTGGCTGGCAGAAACGATACGCTGAGCGTTCCGAGCACCCTACCGATGATGCTGAGAAAGTGGCCGCAGTCAACGGACGGGTAACACGGATCGGACGGGAGATCGCCGATAGGAAGGCCTGGGGTGAATATACCGGGGTTGCCCGGTTCAGCATTGACGGGGCAGTGCGGCTAAAACACCACTTTCACCGCTGCCGCCAGGAGTGCGGTGACGGCCAGTTCCGCGGTGCTGAGACGTTCCAGAAAGCCTATCTGATTCACCTGCTGCAGGAGATGATCGAGACCGGTGAAGTTATGATGCATGCCGACACCGCTAGCCAGTACATCGAGATCGATACGCAACAGGACTTTGATTTTGCTCGCCGATGCTGGACTGCAACGGGGATTGACTATGAATAACCTGCCACTGTTCCCTACCTCAGTCGTTGGATCGATGCCGCGGCCAGCCTGGGTCCGTGACCTGATCGGTACCGAAGCCGTCGAGGAAGACGAAACATATCGACGGCGAATGGAAGCGGCGGTCAGCAGTGTTGTCGCCCTGCAGGAGGCTGCCGGGTTGGACGTGTTGACCGATGGTGAGTGGTGGCGGCAGAGCTATATCGGTGTGATCGCCGAACTGGCTCACGGGTTCGAGCTTAGCCGCAATCCTGTCGATGGTCGTCCGTGGACAATCGTGACCGAAAAACTATCACCGAAGCAGCCAGGATTCATTGCCCGTGAAGTGTCACTGGTCAAGCGGTTGACCGAGCGGGCGGTGAAGGCAACGCTACCTGCGCCCGCGCTGTTGGGAGAACGGATGTGGGATCCTGAACAGTCGCGGGCGGCTTACCCGACCCGCGAGGACTTCGTGGCCGACTGCGTGCCGATCCTCAGACGAGAGGTCGAACTGTTGCGGGACGAAGGGGTGACGATCATCCAGATCGATGACCCTCACCTGTGTCTGTTCGTTGATCCAGATGTCCGGTCACGCTACGACGATCCCGACCAGGCCGCCAACCGGGCAGTCGAGATGACCAATCGGGTTGTCGACGGAATCGAAGGCGTGCAGCTAGCGGTTCATCTCTGCCGTCGAGCCGGCGCCCGCGTGCGGGGCGAGCATATTCATACAGGCGGCTACCAGCCGATCCTCGAACCACTCAATCGCCTGAAGGTCAAGCATCTGACGATGGAATTCACCACACCGGCGGCCGGTGAGATGGACGCGCTTTCCCGGTTGCGCGACGATTTCGAGATCGGGCTTGGATGCGTCAGTTGCCAACCCGGACAGGTCGACCCAGTCGATACGATCGTCTCGCGGGTTGAAGCCGCGCTCGACCATCTTTCGCCCGACCGGATTACGCTCAACCCCGACTGCGGCTTTGCCCCTGGATCAGCCGCTCAAGTCAGTCTCGACGAGGTTTACGAGAAACTGAAGAACGAGGTCGAAGCAGCCAGACGGTTGAGGGAACGGTTTGGTTAATCGATGTGCGGCTGTCCCGGCTTTATATCCCCCTACACTATTCCCCCACATACTGGTTGCCGCACGATGTTCTTTGACCCGAGAAAGCATAGGGTGGTAAACAGGGCTGATATCTATTAAGACCTGGAAGTAAGATATGCCAAAGCTCACAATCTGGTTCATCAGGTCGGCGGTGTCCTGCCTGATCACTTCGTTGATGATCGGGGTCGCTTTGGCCCTCAGTACCGTTTTTCAACTTCCACCGATCTTTTCCACCCTGAGGCCAACCTTTTTTCACCTATTCATGTTTGGTTGGGTGACGCAACTGATCTTCGGTGTAGCGTTTTGGCTATTTCCGAAATTTAGCAAGACGCAACCTCGCGGGAACGAAGTTTTGTGGTGGATCACTTTTTGGGGATTGAACATCGGACTCTTACTCCGCGTGATCAGCGAACCGCTATACGTGTTAAATTCGTGGATTGGTTGGGGATGGTCATTAGCATTCTCAGCAATCTTGCAATGGATCGCGGTAATCTGTTTCGTTTACAATGTTTGGCAGAGAGTTAAAGGGAAAGGTCACTAAATGCCGACCTTAAGTCGTCGGTTTATTCAATGCGCCCTGATCCATTTCGCTATCGGATCGACACTCGGCGGACTGATTCTTATCGACAAAGGAATTCCGCAAATTTACCCCCTTCGGCAATTTCTACCGATCCATACTGAATTGATGTTTTTTGGCTGGGTGATGCAGATGATCTTCGGTGTGGCGTTTTGGATCTTCCCGCGATCGCAAGGAAGACGAAAAAATCCAGAATATGCCTGGATCGCGTTCGGTTTGCTAAACGTTGGCCTTTTGGCTTTCGCCTCCGGGCTCAATCTAATCGGCCGGATTCTGGAACTGTTATCGGTCTTGAGCTTTATTAAACATATTTGGCAGAGAGCCAAGCCGTTCGAGATTGCTAAAAGTATACAAAACCGCTAAACTGCCCAAATCAATGTGTCACAGATCTATTAGTCGCTGATTTACTGGTGTTCTATCAGCAGCCGGTAACAGCGAGTTATGCAAACTAAATTCGCCTGATCGACTGTTGAAACTGCGAAGGAGTACAAACAGCCAAAACCAGCCATCCGACGGGTTTGAAACCTCTCTTTCCATCTCATAGCCATCCAGCCGCCGAAGTGGAAATACTTTATAGTAATTTCCTGCCTCACTCTATTCGTCCCAGATAGTAGGAGGTACGATCTCCATCCGTGTCACAGGGAAACATCACTATACTTAGTATGCATACTAATTGTGTCCTGATCCAACCATTAGTTGGTGGGGTCAGAGAGAAGATTACGGATGACATAGTCTAAGATACCACCGTGTCGGTAGTATTCGACCTCGATCGGGGTATCAATCCTTACGGTAGCCGCGATCTGTTGAGTGTTTCCATCGCTTTTAGCGATCAAAACTGTAGCCTCTTGCATCGGTTGTAGATCGTCCGAAATACCGAGAATACTGACGGTTTCCGACCCGTTTAAGCCAAGTGAAGCAATATTGTCCTGTTCCTGGAACTGCAAGGGTAGAATACCCATCCCGATCAGATTTGAACGGTGGATGCGTTCATAACTCTCGGCCACCACTGCTCTGACGCCCAATAGCTTGGGGCCCTTGGCTGCCCAGTCTCGCGAAGATCCCGTTCCATACTCTTTACCGGCCAGGATGACCATCGGCGTCTGCTCCGCCATGTAGTGACGAGAAGCCCGATAGATGGTGGTCTGCTCACCGGAGGGAAAAATCCTGGTGAACCCGCCCTCGACATCAGGCAGCATCAAGTTCTTGACCCGGTTGTTGGCAAATGTGCCTCGCGTCATTACCCGATCGTTACCCCGTCGAGATCCATAAGAGTTAAAGTCTTTAACCTCGACGCTGTTTTCGATCAGATATTCACCTGCTGGGCTAGCTTGACCGATCGAACCAGCTGGCGAAATGTGGTCGGTAGTGACCGAATCACCCAGTAGAGCTAGAATTCGAGCCGAGTTTATTTCACTGATTTGACCTATTTCCAGGCTAAAGTCGGAGAAAAACGGCGGTTGCTGGATATAGGTGCTCCCCTCATCCCAGGCGTAGATCTCACCGGATGGCGCCGGTAGAGTATCCCAGTTGCCACTTTGGGTATTGAGGTCACCGTAGAGTCGCTCGAAGGTAGCAGCATTAATCGAGGTCGCAATATGTTCATTAATCTCATCCTGAGAAGGCCAAATATCGGTCAGATAAACCGACTGACCTTCGTCGTTTTGACCGATGGGCTCGGTCGATAGATCCAGGTCGATTCTGCCTGCCAGTGCGTAGGCCACTACCAGTGGCGGGGACATCAGGAAACTACCTTTGACATCACGATGAACGCGGGCTTCAAAGTTGCGATTGCCCGATAGAACGCTGGCTACTATTAGGTTCAGGTTATCAATGGCACTTTGCACCCCTTCGTCTAACGGACCGCTATTGCCAATACAGGTGGTACAACCGTAACCGACGACGTTGAATCCCAACTTTTCCAGGTAGGGTAATAATCCGGTATTTTTCAGGTATTCGGTCACCACACGCGAACCTGGTGCCAAACTGGTTTTAACGTAATCCGGTACGCAAAGTCCTTGTTCAACCGCCTTTTTAGCCAGGATACCGGAGGCGATCATAACTGAAGGGTTGCTGGTATTGGTGCAACTGGTAATGGCCGCGATCACCACCGAACCGTGGCTGATACTGGTCTGCTCATCCGGCTCCTGTTGACGTTGTTCTGGAGTAAGGCTAAATCCACCATCAGCCACCGATTGGCCCAGCAGTTGACCAAATCTGGTCTTGACATTCGACAGTGAAATCCGGTCCTGTGGTCGTCTGGGTCCGGCGATCGAAGGTTGAATGCTACTGAGATCGATTTCGACCACCTGGGTATAGTCGAGATCTCCAGCTTGGGGGATACCAAACAAGCCTTGCGTTTTGAGATAGGTTTCAACACGTTCTACGGTTGATGCCGGGCGTCCTGTTAACCTGAGGTAGCGGATAGTTTCAACATCAGCCGGAAAAAATCCGATGGTGGCCCCGTACTCCGGACACATATTGGCGACGGTGGCTCTGTCTGGTAGTGACAATCCTTCAACGCCAGATCCAAAGAACTCCACGAACTTACCCACCACCTGTGTTTTTCGCAGTGTTTGGGTCACGGTCAGCACCAGGTCGGTGGCCGTGACGCCCTCCTGTAAGCTACCGGTTAGATTCACCCCTACTACCTCCGGGGTCAGAATATAGACCGGTTGGCCCAGCATGGCGGCTTCGGCTTCAATGCCACCCACGCCCCAACCTACTACGCCCAACCCGTTAATCATGGTGGTGTGAGAATCGGTGCCGACCAGCGTATCAGGGTAAGCTACACCGTCTTCTACTACTACACCTTGCGCCAAATATTCGAGATTGACCTGATGCACAATACCGTTGGAAGGCGGAACCACTTTGAACTTCTCAAAGGCCTCCTGTCCCCATTTCAAGAACTCGTAGCGTTCTTTATTCCGTTCGAACTCAATCCGGGTGTTGTTTTCCAGGGCGTTGGCTGTACCGTAGTGATCAACCTGGATGGAATGATCGACTACCAGATCAACCGGAATCAGAGGTTCAATGATGGTTGGATCTCCACCTAGTTCTTGGACGGCCGAGCGCATGGCGGCCAGGTCTACCAGCAACGGAACGCCAGTAAAATCCTGTGCCACTACGCGGGCCGGCTTAAAGGGAATCTCTGTCACTTGCGGTTGGCTGGCATTCCAGTTGGCCAGATTGATGATATCCTGTTCGGTGATGATTTGACCGTCGCAGTTTCTTAACAGGGCTTCCAACAAAATGCGGATACTAACCGGCAGGCGTGAAACGGCGCCTATTCCCTCTGACTCCAGTGTTGGCAACGAATAGTAGCTAATCTGTTCTCCATCGACTTCGATCGACTGCTGTGTGTTGAATAAATTGGGCATTAATTCTGTTCCTTTTCTCTAACTTCTTCGATTGTGGCTGTCTCGGTATGTTGAACCGCTATCTCCTGAGCTATGGTAGCATATCGCTGTTTGGAACTCAAAACCCAATCTTAATCTCAGTAGGAGGGAACGATCGTTCGCTTTGCCAGCCCTGTTATCGACAAGTGGACTTGACGATAACAGTCGCCGATGTTACTATTCCCAATCGCTGACTTTGAGGCTGTCGCTAACCTGGAAAGAAAAGAGACACCTGACTAAAATAGTCCTCTGGTTGGCGATTTCATTTAAGAAGGATCAACGAAATGCAACAGCCCTCAACTTATACTGGCCTACAACAACACGTTCGTGACTTAGAAACTCCACCGATCGAAACTTGGGAAAACCAGTATGCGGACAAGGAATATACCGTTGAGATTACCATCTCTGAATTCACCGCTATTTGCCCCAAAACTGGCCTGCCGGATTTTGCAGAAATCCAAATCTCTTATGTGCCGGATCTATACTGTGCTGAACTGAAATCGTTGAAAGAGTATATGCATTTCTACCGTGACGTCGGAATTTTCCACGAACATGTGGTTAACAAGATCCTGGAAGATTTTGTGGACGGTTGTCAACCGAGGAGAGTCCAGATTGTGGGGGATTTCAATATTCGGGGTGGGATCAAGACCGTGGTGCAGGCCGAATACGTCCGACCCACCGACGCCAGCGAGAATTAACTAACCGCCACCAGGGAAAACATCTGCTCACACCTCTACTTTTATTGCCACTGAGTACGGTGATCGGCAGCAGATACTCGTAGATCAGGCAGATCAGTGTAATGGCAAGCGGCCATTGAAACTGCTCGGCGTAACGGGTGTAGACCTGCTCCTCTTGTTCTGATTTCTCAAGACGTGACAGTTCTCTATGAAGTGTAGCGATTTCTTGAGTGGAAGTTGAAAGCCGGTAATAGTTGCCACCCGTCAGTTGGGCAATCTGCTTCAGCAAGTCTTCGTTCAACTTAGAGACGACGGTGTTATCGCTTAAGTCCTTCTTGTAACCGAAAAACTTGCCTTTATGATCGTAGACCGGAATTGGGCTGCCGGCACCTGCTCGCCCCACGCCAAGACAGTAGATGCGAACACCTTCCTCATAGGCAACCTTAGCTGTCTCAATCGCGACCTGACTGTGATCTTCGCCATCGGTGAAGAAGATTAGCGTCTTCTGTCGCTTAGTTTGGGCTCTCGCCAGATCGGTAGAAGAGATCTCGGTTTGTACGGTAAAACTGTCAATGGCTAACTGAATGGCGCGGCTAATCTCGGTTCCGCTTCTTGAGACTGTGTCAGCACCTAGGGCTGAGAGGAAGGTTTTGACCGCTTCATAATCGACTGTCAGCGGACATTGAAGATAACTGCTGCCCGCGAAGGCGATCAATCCCACCCGATCACTGCCCAGCCGGTTTAACAGTTGTCTAATTCCCTGTTTGGCATGTTCCAACCGGTTCGGTTTGATATCCTGTGCTAGCATACTCATAGACAGGTCTATAGCTATCAGGATATCGATGCCGGTCTGCTTTACCACTTCGGGTTGTTGTCCGACCTGTGGTTGTGAGTAAGCGAAGATCAAGGTTAGGTAGGCGACTAGTAGCAGCAACACTGAGAGTTGCTGACGATCTCGACGAACATGGCGGGTCAAATGCTGAAAGCGTTGGCTAAATCGTATTGCTGATTGCCGCCTCTTCCACGTCGCCCGTAAATAGAGACCGACTAGTGGAATGAGGCTGAGTAGCCACCACAACACCGTCGGTTTGCTGAAACGAATCCAAGACACGATAACGATCAGATCAAGGTCAAATTAGTCGAATTAATAGCAAGGTCATTAGGAGGAGCAGTAAATATTATCTCCCTCTAATCGAGGTCGCGAGTAAAATTACCGGTTGCCGGCCAACTTTTGTCGGTGAAATTATATCAGCGTGTCAATTCCACCAGCATGTTTCAACCGATCGTGCGATTCGTCTAACCGTTGTCGGGCGAGAACGGCTGCACCGATAATGCCGTCATTATCACCTGGTTGAGCACAGGTAATGTCAACCCCGCTCATTGCGTGTCCCATTGCATAATCCTCTGCAAAATAGTGAACTCTATCGACCAGATCCTTATCCAGAGCCTCAATCAGACCACCACCGGGTCTGACCGTTTCAGGGTTTAGAAAGTTAGTGGGTGGATTCGAAAATCATTGTGCAACAGGCTCTATTAACGAGAAAAGGTCCACGCTGCAATTGAGACGGTTTTCAAACACTAAGATAAGTGAGAAGCTATTTTACCATAGCATGGCCTGGAATCAACCCAGAAAAAAGGGCAGATAGCACGAAAACGAACCTGGACCTTGACAGTGTATTTTCTGCTAGTTGTCAACAATAGTACCCACAAGGGTAATGGTTCGGTGGGCTATCAACCCGACCGCTCCTTGGCCAGTAACGGAGGTCTCTAATGTCAGTGCTTTATATTACGCAAGCCGGCAGCGAACTAAGGAAATATGGCCAACACCTGCGGGGTACACTATAAGAAGCGGGTAATGGAATAAGCAGATAATGGCGGAAATTCCCTTATGGGATGTGGAGCGCATTATCCTGATCGGACAGGTTTACCTGTCTGCCTTTTCATCCGCTAGAGGATGTCATCTCTGGCCGTTGGCAGATGAACTGGGGGTAGGAGGCTGTCTTTATTGCTTGGTTGCTAAAAAATGACTATCTTAAAAACAACCGTAATGCACGGTTTCCGACGGGCAACAGGTTTCTTTCTCGGCTTACTGATGGGTCAGATTTTGTTGGTAGGACCTGGACCATGCTCGGAATCGGCTTTAATTTGCGGTGAAGGTTGCCCCCCGTCAGTGGATAGAATAACCCATCTACTAGAGAGCGTTAGATAGTAACTCGAGTAGCGTTTGTGGAACTAGTTGAGCGTGTGCCAACGCAGAGGTCGATGTTTCGATTAATATTTGCAGCTTAGCTAAATTCTGTGTTTCTTCAATAAAATTAATAGACTTGATCTCATTTAAGAAATTGCACCCAACTTTCCTCTTTTCATTTGATTTACTTTCCCGCCGCTCGCATACTCATTCTAAAGTTGTGTCAACCAGCCGCTATCGGCAGTACCTGATCTTCAAAATCTTCCTTGCGATGGCGGTAAATATCACTGCTTATGTTGCTAGGCTTGAGGACTTCCAATAGCATCTTCCACATCAACCCGGATGGCAGAAACTTGTCGATTAAAAGACTTATCTTCGTCCCTGCCTTCTCTGTTTTTTTAACCTCTTTCCAGGTTGATAGGTCATAATCACAGCGGCTGGAAGATAGCCTTGGTAACCAATGCTGGTTTGAAAGTTGGCCGAAGTTTTTCTATCTGGCCTCGATTTAAAGCAGTTAATGAACGGATAAGGCCAGAAGAAGGATGGCGAAGTTGTGTCCAGGTAAGCATTCCTAATAGTGGTCCAGCTCGTTAATGATTGCAACTAGATGTAAATTATTGTTTAAATGAAATTCAAGTCTATTATATGAAACAGCGGTCAATGACGACATATTTATGGATTGGGTTACCTCTAAATTATTAGCAAAAGCGCCTAATAATTCGGTCTTTGTTTTAGATAATGCCAGTTTTGATCAGAGAAAAGATATTAAGGAGGCCATAATTTCAACTGGGCATACCCTATTATTTCAACCCACCTGCTTGTCCAGATTTAAATAAAGCTGAGAATAAGTGGGCTGGTCTCAAATCAAAACGGAAACAAGAAAACACTGATGTCTATCCCCTATTCAAACGCCATGCCTATATATGACCTTTTTATTGTGGAATTGCTATATCTCCTTGTTGTTCCTCCCCGATATAACAAAAGGCACCATCAGTGTGAAAGTGATCACAACAGCCATATTCCTAACCTGTTTTGGAGAAAAAGAAAAATCAAATTGTGACTTTTAGAAGCAGAAATACCTCCTTGGTGCTGGCCTCCGTATTTTGGCATGAATATCTTACCTGCGATTGTATAGAGCTCCAACTATAAAATCCATATTTCAACTAACTTTTTATTATTGGAATGCCTTATCCGTTGGCCTAAGAGTCTTCGCGACCACTGCGATCAAGCAACGATAATCGGTCTGATTTTCTCACCACAAAGGTTTACCTTCAACATATTTATTTTTGACATGAAAGGATAGGTAGGCCTTTTTGGTTAATATCCTCATGCGCTCACGGTATTTTCAATTAACGGTCGTACTTGAATCTCGTCAAATATCGCTTTACCATCCTGAACAAAGAAGAATAGCCGATCGCCGGTGAGCTTCGTGAGGTTTCGTGTAATAATCGTGCGACGATTGCCGATGCACGCATCGATTAGATCGCCTTTCACGATCAGGTCCAACGTGAACGGCTCATCGATATCTTGCACGCCGGGAATTGCTATCCAGTTGCCTTCCACTTCTGCAATTCGATAATCAGTAACCGCAGCAAACTGAACATGACTTTGGCCGGGTGCAAACTGTAATTCACAACCCGACTCATAATTCCCTGTACCGCGAACAGAGACCCCAAACTGTTTCGTTCCCGCTCCTGGCTTTACTTGGAGCGTGATCCGAACATCCTGCGGTACGTTCTCCAAGGCCCCAACCGCAAAACCTTCCGGAGTTCTGACCAGAATCGAACTGCCTTGTTGCCAAGCATTCCCCTTGATTGTACTGAAAACAAGCTTCATTAGATCAGCACTTTCGGGAATCATCTCTTCAACCCATTTTGAACCGAGCAAACCGTCAGGCTCTTGTATTAGCTCGCGCACCAGCAATTCGCCACCGTAATATGTATCGGGTGGCGTGGGCGTGAAACCAGCTGATATGTATCGACCGTTGATCTGATCCATCTTCGGTACACGAATCCCATCGTTGATCGTCTGCTGCGGTGCCCATGTCCACTCGGCCGCAGGATCTTCGACCGGCTCTTGTGACATCCAATAGAACCCGCACGAACTGTAGTAATACCAATCGTTCCATTGAAAATAGCTAGAACAGACCCACCACTCGGGCGTCGTAATATTCTCCCGGACCTCCCATTGCTTCAGGTCTTTCGACTGGAGAACTTTCCAGTTCGATAAGTTGAGGATATAGCCTCCGTTCGTTTTGTCTGGATAGATGTCGGGGTTGATATCGTTCGTATTGAAAAAGCCGGGCACAAACAGCGGGCTGAACTCTTTTTCAAAATGGAGCCCATCGTCGCTGGTTGCTGTAAAGATGGCATCACCGTAGTTCGGATTGTCAAGAAATGGAGCGCGTCGATCATGCTTGATAAAGTAGAGGTGGAATTTCCCGTCATAATAAGCAAAGCTACCCGTTCCCAGGCAACATTCCCAAGGTTCAGTGATGTCAAGCGGACAAGGATGTTCTTTCCAATGACGCAGATCTTTCGTACTCACATGCCCCCAAGGAAGCGCTTGCAGCCCCCATTTGCTTCCGCCATAACGACGATTAGAGAGGAAGTAGACATGAAACGTCCCATCGTGTGAGAAGGCCATACAATCGCCGACCGAGGTATTGAATCCACGGGGATTCCAGTACTGTCCTACCTTTTGCTTCGTTCCGAAAATCTCGATGTCGCGTTGTGCTGCTACGTCCGGTCCGCCGCTTAACCGTGATACTTCCTCATCGGAAAGCGCCCGATCCCAAATCGCGACATGATCGACTAATCCGCGGAAGCCGGAAAGAAGCTTTCCATCCTGAAAACCGGCCCCGATCAGGAACGGCCCTTGAAACTGGTGAAGGTTTCCGTGTGGCCAGTTCTCATCGATCAGCACACCATCAACAAACAGTTCCAGTTTTGCCCGGTTGAAACGGACAATAACGTCATGCCAGCGGTCTTCGCCGATCAGTCCAATCGGGGCATTTAGACGCAATATGCCATCCAGAAAGTCGCCTGGGATACCGTGTTTTCTCTCCCAATCAATGTGAAAATCATGTACAGAATGAATCGGATTCTTATCGTCAAAGTACTCGGCTCGAACCCGTTCCTTCAGCGGTGTTGTCTGCCAGCGGAACTCCAGCCCATTTTCATCCCGAGTTCGGTCAAGGTAAGGGTATCGCACCAGATTCATGTTCAGCGGAGTCGTGTAGAGAAGATTACTGTGCCGATCATCCGGTACGTTTCTCGCAAGTAGCGGAGCGTCGCCACAGCCCGAGTTATTCCGAAACCGAAAGCAGAGCGACATCTTATCGCCTCTGAGGTTCAACGCCTTTTCCGCTTCTTCTCCGGCAAGCAAGTAACCACCATCGAATACGGCAACTTGCCCATCACCGAGCCGTTGCATTGAATCGCGTCTTTCAGTATCAAGCAGATCCACCCCTAATTTCACGTCCCCTTGGGCCGTCAACCGAGACTCATCACCTCCAGACGAGTTCAAGCCATTCATATGCCAAACCACAACAGCGTCTTTAAATGGTGAAGCAGAATCACGGCTAAACAGGCAGCCTCTAGTCACAACCAAACCCAGAATCACATACGTCGCGATCACATATGATAGAAGGAGCATGTTGTTTCCTTGATTGCCATTACTTATGATAACCGTAATCCCGTCTTCTCCGGTCGCCTTGCCAGCCGTATAGATAGCGGTGTCAGCACCATCACCGTTATCTGTAACAATTCCCTGTTGGGCCAAAGAAATCATCACAGATAACAGCAACAACAAAGAGGCACACAAAGTAATTAAGAATTTCTTCATAATGGTCTTTTGGTATCAGTTAGGTTTAGTTGGCAATAATAGTAATTAAATATACCAAATTGAAGTAGTTTTGTATAGGGGATATAGGCAAGACTTTTATGATTAGTTATCAGGACCAAAAAAAAGTCTCATCGGCTATTTTTTCCCTTTCTTAGCCTCCAAATTCAAAGGCGGATTTTAGCCAGGTCAATAATTGACATGGTTGAGTTAAAGGGTAACTAGAATAATTCCTTAAAAAAGATTATTATGTTTTTGACTGCGGTACTCTGGCAGAACAGGATAAGTCCTATATTTAGTAGGATGTTGCTCGAACTGCCCGAAGTCAGTAGGTCGCCTGCGACAGCTTAATAAACCCAGCCATTGTGTCAGAAGATTACTATGACTGGCCATTACATGGGTGAAAGGGCAGATGGAATTGTCAGAGTCTATCAACCGTCGTGCTTTTAACCGTCTGAGACCTCGGACTAGCCATTTTTAGGGCTAACGGCGAAGCATCTCAGATGCTGATCTTTTTCACCAATACCACCACGGTAAAATTAGTCGCTAGCTGAAATATGGTAGATTAAAGAGTCCTTTTTTTGCCACAGTTCAAACGGAAATTTTGCCATTCGGACGGTCAACCGGCTGTCTCACAAATGTGCCGGACACCTGCTTTTGCCTACTGTTTTTACCGGGGCAACACAAAGGGGGCAAGAATCCAGAAGAGGCAGTGCCGCAGTACAACGTACTATCCGGCTTGTTCTGCTTAAATTAGGAGAAATTATGAAGAATGCACACCAATGGGACATTCTCGGTTTTGGTATTGTAACCGTAGATGATTTTTTGATGGTGGAAAGTTATCCATCTCCTGACGCCAAAACACCTGTGTTGGAGAAGACTCGACAGGGCGGCGGCCTAACGGGAACGGCTCTCGTTGCAGCATCAAGGTTGGGGGCAAAATGCGCCTATGGTGGCGTGCTTGGGGAGGACGAGCTATCAGAATGGACATTGTCAGAGTTAGAGCACGAGGGTATTGATTGCGCTTCAGTAATCCGCCAACCTGATGCTAGCCTTATTCATGCTATCATCGTTGTTGATAGGACACACCATACACGCAATATCTTCTTTTCAGAGGCAGGCGTTGAATTTCGACCTTCGACCAGCATAGATGCAACACTGGTATCACAGGCGAAGGTTCTCTTTGTTGACCACGGAGAGATAGAAAGCGCGCTGCATGCAGTAGTTTTAGCCAGAAAACTTAGCATTCCCACAGTTGCCGATATTGAAAGGAATGAACATCCGCAAACCGGCGAATTGATAGCACAAATCGACCATCTCATCCTATCGGTGGGTTTTGCGTGCGAGTATACTGGCACGGATAGCCCGGCTAAGGCAGTAGAAAGCCTTCATAAAAGCACGCAGAGATCGTGTACAGCGGTAACCGCAGGTAAAGAAGGCTGCTGGTACATAAGTGCGGAAGGAGACGGCTATATCCAACACCAACCAGCTTTTGAGGTTAATGTAGTAGACACTACAGGCTGTGGAGACGTCTTCCACGGGGCATACGCAGCAGGCATCGCGTGGGGGTGGGATGTCTCTCGATGTGTCCGATTTGCTGCCGCTACTGCCGCAATTAAAGCGACAAAAGCAGGAGGTCGCGCCGGGATTCCTGACTATGCTACCGTTTGCCAATTCCTAGGAGACGCACAAGTAAGTTAGACCAAAAACGTTACCGGGCCCACCTGAGGTGATCGGCATTGGCTTCAGGACCAAAAATGCGATTGTAAAAGGAAAAACGGTGCAAAGTTAGGGATTCAGGTTATCTGCCCGCTTTGTAAAGGGACAAAAGCGGAGAATGGAAAATCATAGCGGTAGATTTCTACCCGTTAAACGCAGGACCACGAACTGATATACGGCAAGAAATGCGTAGGAACGGTGTGCTGATTGGTTTGACTGCTACAAAGAGGCCCAAGTTGGCGACTTCACCCGCCATTAGCAGAGCTGGATATTTTTTATATGGCCAGTTATGAGGTGGCAACGGAACAGTCCAAGAATACGCCCCGGCCTTCTCTTCAAAAAAGGCTAGGTAGCGCAGTTACGGAGCCCGCTGGTGAACCCCAACCGTCAGTGCTACTTGGTGTTTCGCGAGCGTCTGGAGGAGCGGCCTCTGGACCTAAATCTCACTGTTCAGTGAATCAGATCTGCCTTCTAGCTAGCCCTTGTTGAATCTTTCGTTATTACTGATGAAAAAACTACTGTCCTTTTCTGATTTTAGCAGTCTATAATGGGACATCAGTTCCCTCTAGTTGAGAGCATAGGATCTTATATGTCACGCTTTATCCGAGGTGCTTAGCGATCTTTTGGAGTGGCTGGAAACAGATGCAACAGTGATACCTCAACTAGACCAGTCAACGAAAGACCAGCATTCCGATTCGGCAAATCCCTTTGTTGAAGGATTGAGGTACTTGGAATCTGCAGTTTAACAACTTTGACTGAGTGGCTGGGGAGATAGGTGGTTTTAGGCAACACATTCCACTGCCTCACTTTTAAATCAATCCTCAATCTGCCAGTGCTAAATTGGCCGATGATCGATTGGTTCTTACTTTGCTGAGTATCGGCAAGAATTGTCCGAATGCAATGACAACAAGGATTATTCGCTCCGATTTCGTGGATTTCACCTACACTTCATCTGCAACAGCACTTTTGGAGTCGGTTACGGAGGAACGGGCTATAATGCTTACCAATACTGGGAAATCGGCATAAAAAATGATCGACAATGCCTCTGGTTTTTGGTCCAATGGGGCCTCAACAGGACGTAATTTTGTCGGTGTCAAAGAATTTGCTCATGCGCCATTCCTTTTTTGGCGAGGTCTCCGATGTCCGGTTATTCCGACTTCAACTATGACCAGATGACCCTTTTGAAAGTCGAAGTCCATAGTGACGAATTAGAATTACTCCAACAAGTGGCGGAGGTGTATGATTGGAAAACGATCCAAACAGAAGTTGAACCCAAATTCAAAGAAGCCGCTTTCGATTTTCGACCTCAGAAGCCTTCTGATGTCTGCCCTCACCAAGATCAGCCAGAAAAGGATTTGCCAGAGACTTTTCCTTTTCTGGCCACAACAGCAGCCGCGGATAAAGTCTCCAACGGAAATCTGAAAGCGTTCTTGTTAGCACCGGTGTTACGTGCGGAACAGAATTGTGAAGCAATATCGGGTGCCATCACTGCAAATCCTGCGTTCTAGGTGGCGTGCGGATTCACCGCTCCACCAGCGGCCCGGACCTAGCGTGATTTGGACCCGATTATGTGTGCTCGCAACTGGTGGGACCTAGTGCATCAACTCACCTACGAGAAGAACGTCGAAGACAAAGTGACAGACGAAACGATAGAAAACACGTTGAATATCGACAACACCCATCTTCTGGGAGACTCAACGCCCGGAAAATATGTGAAGGAATGCCGTGAGTGCGACCTGTTTGATGGCTGTGAGTCAGTCGTTTCCACCGATGAGACCGCTGATTGGTACATCAAAGGAAAATACAAGTACTACTATGCGCATCAAATCGGATGGCAGCTAGTGGCCTTTGGGCTGTGTGGTGTTGAATGGCAAACAGTATAAGCCCGATTCGCTTCAGCCGTTGTTGGAAGATGTTGTGGAAAACCATTCGGAACTGGAGATTCAGAAGGTCAATGCTGATGGAATCTTCAATAGTCAAGCCTGTCGAGAGACGGTAGGTTCGAGATTAGGAAAAGAGGTGGAACTGTTTGCCTCCGTTAATCCTCGAAGGAAGAAGGAGATTGAGCAACCCAGACGGGGAATCGCCCAAATCACCCAGCATGGGAGTGTAAAGTGTATCGCAGGGCACGACCTGGTATTCCTCTCGAAAGACCAGAATTTGGAGGCCTATATTTTCGGTTGTCCGGTGTACAATGAGGAAGCCGGAGGCAAGTTAGAACACATCAGATTGGAAGTCCCAGATAAATGTGCTGGTGAAAAGAAACCAGAATGTTGTCCCAATGCGGCAATGGGAAGAACCGACCGCCTGGCGCGAGACATGCTCTCCCAGATTGAGTGGGACAATCCTCAGTTCAACTACCATTTCAAACTGGTGTCTGCGTTACGGACAAAAATTGAACGCCTCTTCGGACGAATGAAGGGAGGTTTCAAGATGAAGCATCTCTACAAGCGAGGTGTTGACAATCTCCGAGGGCACATCCTTAAGTTCATGAATCTCAGGCATCTCTTGGCCAGTGTTAGCGGGACTGATGGTGTTTAGGATGTGAAGCCGCAATCGAGAAAAATCCCGAAAAACACTATGGAGGAGTGCGTCCAAAAGACGATAGAGAAGAAAACCCCTGAGACTTTTGTTGACCCAGAAGTGAAAGCCACGCAAAATGGCTTTCGCCTCGCTCAAAAGAGGGCAACGAAAGCTACTGAATTTTAATTATTGCCAAAACTGAGAGAGTTAAAACAGCAAAGTTAAAAGACTTCTGGCTGACAAGTTGCTTGAAGTTGAAGTTGGATGTGGGTATATCCGTGGTGATGTGTTCCCATTTGAGATAGCATCCTGACTTCTTAATATTTCTCAGGCTCGACTTTTAGGACGGGTACTTTGGGTTAGGTTTTCATATCAAAGATGTGTTGTATTAATTTGCAGACCCGTCTTGGATGTAGGACTTAAGAGCGTTCGAGGCTAAATGGCAGGCGTTTTGAGGTTCGCATGACAACTTATAATTAAGGATGTTTAGTAAATGTAGGAGACGCGAGATGAAACAATTTATTCTCATCACCACTTTTGTATTAGCTGTTAGTTCATTGTTTATCCATCCGGTCTTTGCCAATAAAGTCGAACCTGGCCAGCAGGTCAAAGGTGGCAAATTCGGTGCTGTCTACGAATGTGGCTTTCCCAATACGGTTGAACTGGATGGTAACCTGGAGGACCAAGCATGGACATCGGCCCCCTGGCATTTTGTCGATCATTTAACAGGTACTGGTCCCGCACCAAACGACGAAGATGCTTCTTTCGCTTTTGCTGCCGTTGCTGATGACAAGTGGCTTTATGTTGCCTTCAAAATTAAGGATGATAAAATTAAAAAAGGTGAACACGTTGGAAACGATGTCTGGCAGGACGATTCAGTAGAAATATACATCGATCCCAATCATGGAGAAACAGATATCTATGAAAAGAAGGAAGGAAAATGGGATAGCCAAATCACCATCGGAGCCGATAACATTGGTGGCAAGGCAAACAAACCAAAGCTGGGAGGAACAGGTGAAGGGGCCGGTACAGGGACGTTCGCAGCAGTAGTCAAAGCTGCTGATGGGTGGATCGTTGAAGCCGGTGTACCTCTCAATTCTCCGAAGAAATGGAATATGGTTCCCAAAGATGGGATGATAATCGGTTTCAATGCCCACTTCAATGACGATGATGATGGTAAAGGCAGAGATCATAAGCTAATTTGGAGCGCTAAAGATCTTGATGATCAATCGTGGCAGAATACTAAAAGATTCGCAGATTTGAAATTCGTTGAAGTTGAATTTCCCGTCTCCTCAAAAGGTAAATTAGCAACACGATGGGGGCGTTTAAAGAAAAAGCTGTAAGAAAGTCACCAACACCGTGTATTGCCGATTCTCCGTTACATCGGGCGAGATTCGTTTTGTGACACGTCGTCTATCCTTAGTTTCCAGCCCGTTGATAAATGTAAAGCTAAAAGGTCCACATTGAATTTTTCAGCCATCTAAACTCACAGTTCAGTTTTTGTGAGTGTGGCAGGAGAGTAAATTATCGTGGGGAAGATCATACAAACTCTAGCCATTTGTTGCTTGTGGGTCTATAGTTCAGCGTCTGCTGGAACTTTTGTTGATGACTTCGAGGATGGTGTGGCTAACGGTTGGCGCCGAGTCTCCGGTGACTGGCGAGTCGCGGATGGAAACTATACATTGGCGAAGCTTGTAGCCGATGTGGATAAGCCAGTTATTTCGGTTTTGGATAGCCCTTGGAAAGTCGCTGACGGCATCATCACAGTCACTTTCAGCTTTGATAAAGCTGCTAAAGGGAGCGAACGTCCAATAATATTCTTTCGATTAAAAGACGACTTGAAGGGGTATGCTTTTGAATTCCACGGAAAAGAGAAATGGATGACGATGGGGAAAATTGAAGATGGCAAATTCGCTGCCATGCGTGGAGACAAGACGGATGGAATAGTAATCAGAAAGCCGGTCACCATAAGAATTGAACTTCAGGGAAACGTATTCCTTGTCTTCTACAATGGTGTGCCTCGCTTGCGGGTAGGAGATATAAAGTCACAATTCAAAACAGGACGAATTGGATTAGGAGCTAGAAATGCTAATACGCCAATTCATTTTGAAGAGATAAAGATTGAAGCGGATGGTGTTACCCAGTTTGCCCCGGATTTGAGACCTGTCCAACCCCAAAATCGGTTAGCTGACACTTGGGCACGACTGAAACAAGACAGAGACGATTCGGAGTAAAAAAACTGCAGAAGGAACCTGGGCTCAGGCTGCTCCGATTCACTCTTCGACCATTTTGCTGAGAAGGGAATCGTCAATTTTTAAAAATACCAGAGGAATGACCCCAATACGGAAACATGCTAGAATTTGGCACCATTACCGGCCCTTGACAATAGCGTGCCACCGGGGTAATGGATTGAGTCCTTGGATTTGTCCAGGTGGAGTAAAATGATCCTTTTTCTGTTTGTGAGTATCAAAGCTCTTCATTCCCTGATCTTTGTACCATTGCCGGCAAAATGCTAATGAGCCGGACAATGCGGTATTGTATCCTGGCGGACATCCATGCTAATTGCGAAGCCCTGAAGGCGGTTTTATTTGACATGTAATCCGAATCGATTGACAGTTACATCTGTTTAGGAGATATTGTCGGTTACGGAGCAACACCAAATAAAATCTTGGATCTGCTGCAACAACTGTAATTAACCTTGGTAGTGCAAGGCATTATAACCGTACTGTGGTTGATTTACGATATCGAAGCCCAACCCTATGACGTCTACGCCAGCAACTGGGAAAATTTAGCTTACTCTGGACGTACAATTAGATCTTCCCTGAAAATCGCTAATACCTTCAACGCCTACTGAAAAGACCACATGACTGACCAGACTGGAGATGGTTTAGTTTGGTTACGGTAACCTCCCGGGGCGTCAACGATGATATTTTGAGCGTTGCCGATGGCAACCTGTTTCCCTTTACGATTTTTGCGTTAATCGCGGAAAAGCAACCACCTTTTTTCGACCGACTAAATGAAGACCGGATCATGCTAGAGGTATCCGGAGTGCGTTGTTCCAGTTTCTGCAAGGCAAGGGTTTGAATCACTAAATCGGGATTGCTAAATAAATATCGTATGATATGCGGTAAAAATAAAAGGAGTCTGTCATGCACGGTCCAAAAGGTAGATCTGATAACAAAGTAAACAGCGGAAAAGTAACAGACAGGCAATGCTACAAATGCCAACAATGTGACCGTAATTAGACTCAATCATACCAGCCTGGCTATAGATTAGATCAAAAGCTATTAGCACTCCAGTTGTCTGTGAAGGGCAATGGGTTACTAGGTACCGGGCGTACTATTAAGGCTGAGTAATGTCACATGGCTCAATTGGATCAAACAATTTGGAACTAGTATCCAAGGATATGTTCTAGCAAAGAGGCCGAATGAGAGGTAGGAAATAGAGATAGTGGAGATTGATGACAGATGGCATTTTACCGTCAAAAAACGAAAATTATGGCTCTGGATTGCGAGCGACAGATTGGATCAGCAAGTCATGGCCGACACCGCTGGCGGTGACCATAAGAAAACCTGAAACAGATTAGAGGTCAAAGCAGACCACTCAAGTTGAAAGTTAAATGCAAATCTCAGGTACTATCCGGCCAGATTCCGACGGCGCGCGGATGTTATTCCAAGTGCCCCATAATGGTTGACCTGTCCTGGCCCCTACTTTTTAGCATTATCTATATTATTTTAGCAATCCCAAAGATTTGGTAAAGGCTTATACCATTTGATAATGGCCAAGAATTCACTCCACAAGAGGAAATCTGTAAGAAATTAGGATGTGATAGTTATTTGGCCAAACCAGATTACTTCTGGCAAAGAGGACAGCATGAAAATGCCAATGGCTGATTAGGTCAGTACTTTCCGAAGTCCATGAAAGTCGATAATATTCATAATCATCAACTGATCCAAGTAGCCGATAAGTTGAATAGTAGGCCGCGGAAAGGCCTGAAATTGAAAACGCCTGATGAAGCTTTTCAAAACAGTACTGGAATTAATTGTAAGAAAACTAATGGGTGTTGCACTTATCACTTGAATTCAGGCTATTAAAGCCTTGGCCGGTAGCACTAGGCCAACCATCGCCTGGGTTGTCGGTAATAGTGATGCTGAGAGGGTGCTA
>JASMLX010000113.1 GCA_030748495.1 Candidatus Poribacteria bacterium
CCACCTCAGCGCATAAACCCTGGTCACTGACTCGGCTGAAAACTGATCCACCGGCAGGTTTGTCATGTCGTGGTGGTAGCGCCTCTCTTCATCGTTATAGACTGCGATTAAGCCAAAGCAGCAGCGCTGATCTCTCCGCGGCTCACCGCTGTAAACTCCAGGCTTAAAGTTCACCTCAACCGGAACATCCAGGAGGCTTGGCTTAATCTTTGAGAGCACCTGTTCGCCGTTTGGCTCTCTTCGATCGAAGAACTGGTCAGAATAGTCTCCCAGATCAATCAGCAACAGCGAGTCCTTGAACCATGGACTGAGGTGATTCCAAGCGTTGAGGCCAGAGACCCGCCCAGCCGTGTTTTTGAGCTTGAGAAGCCTGCCGCTCCAGACGTCAAAGAGGCAATGATACTTCATCCCGGCCTCAGTTGAGACTCCTGGAGACCTCTCGTTGAGTTTATCTTTCAACTTGAGCCAACTGCGGCGAAGGCAGAGACAGCTTGGAAGAGTGTTTGGAGCTGATTAGCCCACTCTTTGTCTGAAGCGCACCTTTCCTCGGTTAATGGCCGCAGGATGAGATTTAAGGCGACACATTTCAGTAGATTAGCGAGCTTTTTATTGAAGCGTTTAGACCTCGATGATCTCGCCATCCACTCCCCCGTGAGCGTCTGAGACTACTGTGCCATCATGGCGATGGTCCTCGGTGACTCACCACAGTTGGCGAAGATTATGGCCCAGACCAACGGTGTGAGGTCTATCTTTGGCTGAGGTTGAACTAGACCCAGCTCTCTGGCGGGTGGAGTTACAATGTTTTTATTAACCAGGCTGGAGAGTGGATGTGTTAAGGTGTTAGATTTACTCATGGATGTCCATTAGTCCTAGGTCTGTTTGTAGCAAACTAACCGATCAGACTTGTTGGCCATTTTCTAGTTGAATCCTGCTTAAGCGATCACGTATGACCGGCGGGCCTCAAATCCCAAGTACAACAGTTGATGGATTCTGGTGTTCAGAGACAATCGTCTCATACACTTCCAACCGCGTCTGGAAATCGAGACATTTTCTTGGTCTCGTGTTGAGTGAGATGGCAATTTAGTTTAAATCTGTTGGTGAGAATTCAGAGAGATCAATCCCCTTGAGAAGGCAGTGTCGGATCCATCCATTCCTATTCTCGTGGCTGCCTCTTTGCCATGGATGGTATGGATTAGCCAAGTAGAGTTGGATCTTAAGTATTTAAGCTAACGCCTCATCAAGCCCATCTCTTTCCCACGATCAGAGGTCATCGTCTTTCTCAGGCCTCGGGCAACATGTCTCCGCCTTCTACTAAAGACCTGAAGTGCTGAGTGGACATCAGCCAGTATCGGCTCTGTCGCCCGACCGGAGTGCCAATTGGGCGCTGATTTCCGGTGCCCGTGATCTGGCAGTTGCCGACATTTCACCGCTACGGTCATTTTCACACCTTCTCGGGGGCTCTATTTCCCTTGGCGGAGAGATTCAATCAACTCCTTGTGTTGTTCACTTTTGGACACGTATAGAGTGCAGCATAGAGCGTACTAATTTCGCCGTAATCTAAGCGCGATCGTAGGGGCTATTTTTTTGCCAAGACATTTAAAATCCCAACAAAAAATAAGAACAATAACCGTCGAAAATGGAACTGCATCGTAGGCCACGCATACCATACTGATTTTCGTACAAGTGTCCAGTGGGCATTTAGTGCTAGAAGAAATGTACCAAGTATGAAGGCACGTAGACGATTTTTTTAAACTGGTTTTTCTTGATATCTTCAAGATTCAATGATGTTTTGTGTGCAATGCATTGTATCCTTTCAATCAATTATGATAGTCCACAAAAGTGATATAGCTATCTGAGTAGCGATGAGGTTAAATTAGTTTAGCGCATTTAAAAGGGATAAATTGGTTGTTATTCTAGGGAAAGATTAAGTACGTCACAAGGTTTTGATCTTTCTGTTAAAAGTTGAAAAGTTACAATAGGAATAGCCAAGTATATCAAGGAATTTAGCGGCCTTTCAGTTTGGACCTCAGCGAGGTTTTTCGGTGAGCTCTCCTACTTATCTCCTATTTATTTTGTGTAAAAGATCAATAGTTTTAATGCAGGCCTCTGGGGACCCTAAACCTTTTCGGCCTTGTTGTTATATTGAGCACACCTCTCCCTTGATGGGTTTGGCCGTCTCTGCCATTATGGACTCGTTTCATTGAGACAACCGATAGTTTTTTCTCAATTTTCCCCCGTCAGTTGTCCTTAAACCCTGCGATAATTCTCTCTGGCGCGACGCTAACATTTTAATTTCACCCGTATCCAGAGAGAAATACGGTTCCGACGACCAGACAGAGACTGGACTTCTAACACCTACCATCTGAACTACAAATTATCTGATTATGCCTGAGCTAGGTTCAGGTAATTAAAATAGCAAAGTCTTGACGTGGATCAACGATTCTGCTATGGTATCCGAATAAGCAGGTTACTCGATTATGCTTGAACTGGGTTCAGGTGATTGAAACGTGAAGGCAGAGTTAGTGGAAAGAATGAGAACTTACATCAGTGTTTGACCTGCCGAAAGCCCCCTGCCTGTTCTCTATCTTTCACAAACCACATACAAATTACTATAGACAAAGGAATTCTCCATGTCCAATACCGAAGGGCCTATCGGCCCCAACGAAGAGATCAAAGTCACCAAAATTGAGACCTTCGTACTGAAAAACTCCTGGGTTTTCGTCAAAATCTTAACCGATGCGGGTATTACTGGTTGGGGGGAGATGCTCAAGGACGACGCCAAGGCCTGTGCTGCTGGCGCCCTCGAAGTGGCCGACTACCTGGTGGGTAAAGACCCCCGACCGGTCGTGCACCACTGGCAAGCCATCCACCGTGGTGCCTTCTACCGGGGCGGCCCGATCAAAACCGCCATCTCCTCCGGCATCGATATGGCCCTGTGGGATATCACCGGGAAATGTTACGGCGTACCGGTCTACAAACTTTTAGGCGGCCCCACCCGCGATAGAGTCCGCGTCTACGGCGAGGTCAGCGAGGAAACAGGGGTCAACGCCATGAAGGTTGGACCACAAAGCTCGCGCCAAGCCTTCAAATACGTTGAAACCCCCATGTTCGTCGATGAAGTCGTTGAACGCTTTAAGGCGCTGCGCGATCAATACGGCACAGGTGTTGACATTGGCGTCGACTTTCACGGCGCCGTACAACCGCCCACCGCCCTTTTGCTGATGAAAGCCCTAGAACCGTACCAACCCTGGTTCTATGAAGAAGTTGTGCAAGCCCTCAATATCGACGTCATGGCCGAGCTAGCGAAAAAAACTCATATCCCCTTGGCCACTGGCGAACGCATTTTCACCAAGTGGGGCTTTAAAGAAATCCTCGAAAAGCGCGCTGCCACCATCCTCCAGCCCGATGTCTGCTACGCTGGCGGTATTACCGAGTTGAAGATCATCGCCGGTATGGCCGAGTCGTACTATACGCCGATGGCACCACACAATCCGCAGGGACCCTGCTCGCTGGCCGCCAGCCTGCAAATAGCTGGTGCTATTCCCAATTTCCTGGCTCAGGAGCGCGGCGACAACGACTACCTAGAGTTACTGGCCAAGCCCTTGCCGCCGGTGACCAATGGCCATCGGCCACTACCCACCGAGCCAGGCTTGGGCATCACCATCGACGAAGATAAACTCATGGACCAGGTTGGTGACCCCCACCCTTATGGACCTCGGTTTGATCCTGACGATGGTTCAGTGGTGGATTGGTAAGGCCGTATAGAATCGGCGTTAGCCTCAGCACGAAGGGGGTTTTGTCCTCCTTCGCGCCCGGACTGCATCTAGGGTAATAACAGGGGGTACCTGGCACTCAATGGTGAGAACGGTGAGGATGTTCGGGTTACTGTTTGAACGGTAAGTTACTTGATTACGCCTGAACCGGATTACAGGTGCTTGAAACGTCGTAGATGGTGCAATCTTGGCTTATGAGAATGCGTCAGAATTATTAAGTCTACCCATTTAATAATTGGGAAGCTTTCATGCTCTCGGCTTTCGCCTAACATGGAGATAAATAGGTCGAGGATCAATTCGTTGTGTTTACGGACCTTTAACCAACGAATTGAGCTCACTTGACCTCGGGGACTCTCACCTCGTGAGATCGCCGGCTCACGCTCCTCTAGGCGGAGCATATTAAGCGTGGTGAAGGAGGCGTTGGCGAAGTACTCTTGACCTTCAGAGTCAAGGGTCTGAGCCTGACCAAGACCCGTGTGTTGCTTCCCGTCTCGAAACAGGAACTCGATCTGAAAGCGCTGTTGATAGAGTTTTAAAATCTCGGCGGTGCTCAGTGTGAGGTCAGTGCAGCATAAGATTCGATGAGCAGCTGAGCGATTGACGATCACGAGCACTCTCAGGTCGCGATTCCAAGCCTTGTAATTCACGATCTTTGAATAGATGGTCATCAATGAGTTCTTCGTCTCGCTCCCAATCATTAAGCTCAGTTGATAACGCTTTGGGCGCCCACGCCCACGGTATGGGCCGGTATATAGGTGTCTCCGCGCGGGGCATCTCTCCTCCGTAACGTCACAACCTCAAAGCCTGTTGAGTAACCTCCGAGATGAAGCCGTTCTTCGCGTAATACCCATCCGCGACTACCTACTTTGAGATCTCTAGGTAGTACTCACTGTTCGTCGTGAGCTCGTCGATCGCAACTTTGAGCGCACTCTTGTCGTTCTGAGTCGGTGTTACGGCGATCGCATAAGCTCTCTGCTCATCAAGGTTGAGCCCCGCGGATAGGGTAAATTCTAGTCCACGCTCCATCTTGTTGTTGCTTGCACAGCAGCCGTTATGGAAGAAGCCTAGACCCTCAGTGTGTTTGCCGCTCTTATTTGTGAAGGTCGAATCGATCAAGATCGCTGGTTGTGGGCGCTGAGGATCATCTTGATCAACCGATAGTGCTGGAGTGTCGCTCAAGAGGTGCTCGTTGAGTCGGTAGAAATCAAAGCCCTTTGTTGCCCCGGGCCTTAACCGTTTGGCACTTCCGGCTCCATATCTGGAGAGGTTAGGCATCCTCGCTCTTCCACTGAAGCACATCTGTGCGCTGAGCAACGCGAAGATTGCCTTCTGTTGGGGCTGGAAGATACCGGTCATCTGTGAGAGGATTTTTGAGACGTAAGTCATGAGGGGATCTCTGATTTTAGTTGTTTGTTGAGAACTTCAAAATAACGGATCCCCCTCTTCTTTTTCTATACTTAAATGATGATGTCGCTGGTGAGTTAAATGACCTATTCCGTTGCTTGATGACAAACTGTCCACCTCATTGAATATAAAACTTGTGGAACTATTTCCACCATAAAGGAATGTTTTGAAATGAAAAGTTTTGGATCTTTATTTTTCCCTGCCTTGTTGTTACTACTGTGTTTCAACACCTTTGCTGTTTGTACTAGTCAAAGTTAATACGTAGGACTTTAAGGGATAGTATATAAAATACATATAGTTATACTGTTGGCCACATCGGGATTTCATGGTAAGTATTCTAACTAAAGAATCACGCAAACTATGAAGAGTACCGATGAACAAGACTAAGTTTAGCCGAATCCAAAAAATGAAGCAGGCTTTGGATGAGGAGACAAGCAATGGATTCGGCTACGCGACAGGATTTCTCAAGAGAAAGAGGAAGGTCACGCCATTTTCGTTGGCAAGCACGTTGATCTGCCTTCTAGCCACGCAGAAAGTGGAGTCTCTCGCAGATTTACCGCGGGGTTTCGTGGCACTCAGCGGTGAGAATATCGAGTGCCAGCCGTTCCACAACCAACTGGCTAAGGAGAGTTTTCCTGAGCTAATGCGCTCTCTTCTCTGCCATTTACTAGATCGATTGCTGCTTCCGGTTCTCGAACCGATTCCCTCAAGTCCGCGACAGCGATTCACCGATATTCTACTTCAGGATGGCTCATCACTTGCTGTCAACGACAAACTGCATGAGGAGTCTGCGGGGAGATTGGCAACGACCAGTCCTGCGGCGGTCGAACTGCATGCAACGATGAGTGTTGACGAAGATCAAGCGACCCAGATCTCTCTCGCACCTGAGATCAATGGGAAACCGTATTTCCGACCTGAAGCGAATTCGCTGGACCAGAAGCTCGTTTTAAGCGATCGAGGATCTCAAGATCTTGACTACTGTAATGAGGTGGAAGAAGTTGGGGCAGCCTTCGTTTCAAGCGGTAAAAGGAACCTGAATCCAACAATCGTTATGGCCGATGTCGATGGGAAGAGACGACGTGGGTTGGAGGGGAAGAAGCTCAAGAATGTTCGAGCGAAGCTCAAAGGTCAGAACGCCGATCTGATTGTGCAGTGGCCACAGTGCGGTGATGGCTTCGAGCCACGCCTTCTCTTCATCTGGAATCCAGTCCTTAGGCGCCAGATGTTCCTGCTCACCAACCTTGAAGCTAAAGAATTTTCGCTTCATTTTGTTCGCCAGCTGTACTCGCTGCGCTGTCAGGTTGAGCTTCTCTTCAAGGAGTGGCAATCATCGGCCAATGTCCACCGTTTTCAGACCGGAAAGGCGGGCATCGTTGAAGGACTCCTCTGGGCATCCCTTGCAGCCTCACTCGTTAAGCGCTTCCTCTCTCATGCCACTTCTATCATCTTCGGGGGTATCGAAACCTCAACCCGCCGCACAGCTATGATAGTCACAGATCAGCTCAGGGATCTGTTCCGCCGAATCGTACCAGGTCAACAGTTTCGCTCCGTGTTTCGAGAACTCTTCAACTTCCTCGCCAAAGACGCTCGATGAGTTCACCCCAAACGCGATAAAAGGATTGGAAGACTTAGCTCTGGTTGACAACACGTCTCGGGGGAGGCGGCACATGGATGAAATCCTTAAAGTCCTACGTATGAGTCAAAGTTAGTAACTGTCGGTTCGTTGATTTTCACTTGTCGACATACCGTTATACTAGCCCCATTCTAAAGTGAAGTCTTTTGTACTAGAGTAATCTAGCCAAAGGAAGCCGATGAAACCATCAAGATTCAGTCAACACCAAATCAGCTGGATCTTAAAAGAAGTTGATCCAGGCCAGAAAGTTTCTGACGTCTGTCGCCAACATGGTATTATCCAATCTACCTTATTATCAATGGAAGAGCAAATATGGAGGACCCGAAGCCTCCGAGCTCCAAAGAACAAAAGAACTGGAAGTTGAGAATAGCCGCTGGAAAAAATGTATGCCGACCGAGGCTTAGTTGATAATACTCTCGAGGGTGCCATGACAAAAAAAGCTCTAGCCCCAATAAACTCGAAAATCAGTAGCCAAACAGATGGTTGAAATACATCAGATTAGTCAACGTACCGTCTGCCAGTGTGTTCAGGTATCAGCCCACATCTGGCGATGATTCCCCCCTGTTCATACTCTGGAAGAATGTGTGAACCAGCATCCTTAGTATGGCTTTGACCAGCTATGACTATCATTATTGCACCTCATCATTCGGCTGATAAAAACTTCCAGTCAGACTACCATTAGATCCTAAACTATCACTCCCAGCCGTTTCTAAAGTTAATCTGATCTCATCGTTTTATTGAGTGGATGTCATCTTGGAGATAAACTTCTTCCAGGCCAGAGATTGATCATTGAAACCATAAATGATCAGCTGAAAAAGATCTGCCATCTTGAACACTCCGGCCAACGGAGTCCAGTTAGTTTTAGAGACAACTTAATAGTGAGACTGATTTTTGACACTTGGAAGGAGAAGAAACCTTTCATTAGAATGCCTCAGAATGCTCTAACTGCTTGGTGAGAGGTGAAAAAAGGCCAAACTGGGGTTTATTATATGTTTTTCAATCTTTAAAACCATTGCAAAGGCGCAATCACTTCGGCTACAATCGACTTACACTCCTTGATCGTTTCCGTCGTCCTAGGAGATGTCATTGATGAGTGTTCATATCCCAAGTGTACTGTATCTCTACATAACGGCTGATGTCATTTTGTCCAAAATCCGACCTTCTGCTACTTGTCTTTTATATCTGTTTAACCAGTTGTGATCAAGGAGTAATTGAAGTAAGTCTACCCCTACCACCTATCATTGAACAGATCGAGCCATTAACCGAAACCGACGGTCTTCTGATTCGGTGGCGATCAAACCGAAGCCTGGATTTAGATAGCTACTGTATTTATCGGACAAGTGCTGGCCGAGAGCAGATTTTGTTAGCAAAGATCGGTCAAAACCAAACTCGCTGGGAAGATGAGGCTGCCCCACTGGAAGTTGAGTCAATTTACCGGGTTGCGTCTGTAAATATAGACCAACAACAGGGACATCTTTCTGAGCCAGTGGCTTATACATTGATTCGGAAGCCAGCACCGGTTGCTCCCAAAGACCAAACCAAATTAGAACATCATCCGACTTTTCGTTGGCTTGGAACCGATCAACTAGGAGGTTATTCCCTGCGCCTGTTCGTCCATGACGAAGAGGATGTACTAAATTCTGTGTCGCCGGATTCGATACCTCAAACGCCTTACCGGGAGATCTGGAGATATGAAACCATCGACTTCGAAAGATTTTCAGTCGATTTTAATCTGGATCAGGCTGCGACTGAAAATTTAATGGAGGGAAAACTTTATCGTTGGCGGATCGACTTCTCGGCAGGAGAAAATGTCGGTTCCTACTCCAAATGGCGGTTTTTCCGATTTACAGGCTAGTTATCCAGCACTTTGGCAGCATTCTGGATCGCTTGCCGCATACTTGTCAATCGAACCCCCAAAGATTCTTCCAGTTGCTGTAGATGCAACAACCAAGAGTTTTTAGAATCTCCCTCAGTGTCGCCAAAACCATTTGTGACCGAGAGACGGATATACTTCAAGCGCTCTTGTTGGAGCGTTTTCAGTTGCTCATCGTATTCTTCAATGCCCGCTTGCAGAAGTGCAGAGAGCTCACGTATTTTTTCCATGTCTGTTTCACTGTTTCGTGTTAGGTGCGAATCTTGATTTAGGGATGGGAGGAAGAAATGTGGGCATGAAAAATGGTGGAGAATACCGGACTTGAACCGGTGACCTCTTGCATGCCATGCAAGCGCTCTCCCAACTGAGCTAATCCCCCACCTTGGCCCTCGTCAAAAGGAATATTCCCTCAGCGAGAGGTACATATTTTATCCAAACATAATTTTAGATGCAAGAAAAAATTGAAATGGAATGAAAATACTCGGAATTGAAACTTCGACACCGATCGGTAGCGTGGGCTTAGTCGACGGAGATAAGCTACTCGCTGAACAGGTATTAGACATCACCCGCCACCACTCCGCTAGACTGATGCCGGCCATTGACCAGACGCTGAAATGGGGGAACCTCAGCATCCAGGAGATCGATGCCGTAGCGGTATCTGTTGGTCCCGGTTCCTTTACAGGAGTCCGGATTGGCGTCGGGACAGCAAAGGCGATTTGTTACGCTATCCAAAAACCGATCGTAGGGGTGTCGACACTAGCCGCAATAGCTTATAACCTGCGTCATGTCGAGTCTCAGATCTGTGTTGTGTTGGATGCCCGACGAGACGAAGTTTATGGGGCAATCTTTAGAGGCGGCGGTAAATGGGAACGACAGAGCGACGATCTCTGTCTACCAATCCAAGACCTACTTACCCGTGTGACGCCCCCTGTTATCTTTTCCGGTAGTGGCTTGGACCGCTACGCCGACCGGATAGAAGATCTACTCAGTTCTGATCAATCTGACTCTATTTACTTTGCGGATTTACCCTTTAGAATTCCGCGTGGCATTAATGTGGCTTGGCTGGGCCTGGAGCGTCTGGTCTCGTCAGACACGGACGACTGCTTCACAATTGTCCCCAACTATATTCGTCAAGGCGTATCCCATCCAAAAGGGTCTTCATGAACAACACGAGGAATAGTGAGATTCTACGCAATGCGTCAGCCCTTTTCTCGGCCCATTTGGTTGCCCGCTTTCTATCGCTAATCCTGACCGTTTTTATTCTACCACAAAAACCGAACATCATTACCGAAACAGACATCGGCTGTTATTTTCTAGCCGTTTTTATTACCAGTTTGGTTGCCAGCGTGACCGAGCTTGGAATGCAAGCCCCGCTGATTCGAGAGATGACGCTTCATCGCCATTTGGCACGGGACTATGTTGGTAATGCGATGGTGATTCGACTTCTACTCTCGGTTATTGCTTTTTGCTTAATGGTTGGAGTTGGCATCTGGCTCAAGTATACGAAGCTAACCTTTCAACTGATTATACTGCTAGGAGTGGCCGAACTGATTAACGGGTTAGCACAACTCTATCGTTGCCTATTTCGGGCTTTTGAAAAGATGAAGTATGAATCGTTCACTGTAATTGCCGAAAGGTTAACAGTAGTACTCGTTGGTGGTGGACTGATCTGGTTTGAGATGGCAGACCTAATTGAATTCGGCATTGTCGTCTTGATCGGTAGTATTCTAAATCTGATTCTCAATTTGGCGATTGTTCGTCTTCGATTCGTCCCTTTTACTTTCAGCTTCGATCTGCAGGTCTGGAGAACTCTGATGTCACAAGCTCTTCCTTTTGCGCTTGGCAACATCTTTAATTTGATCTACTTTCGGTTGGATATGATATTACTATCGAAGTTGATTCCAGATGCAAGCGAAGCGCTGTCTACCAATGCCTGGTATGGTCTGGCTTTCACCATCGTTAACGCCTTCACCATTTTGCCAGGTGCCTATATGGGTGCTGTCTTCCCCGCCATGTCCAGAGCCTTTGAGCGAAAGACTGTTCAATTCCGCTATATTTATACTGATGCCGTTCGATGGATGGCAATTCTGGGAATTCCTTTTGCCGTCGGGTTAGGTCTAATCTCGGAGCCGGTGGCCGAGCAGTTTTTCCCCAAACTAGAATGGGTACAGATTGCCCCCGCTTTAGGCTTATTGAGTGCAGCAGGAGGCTTGACGTTTTTAACGACAGTGATGATCGCTGTCCTAAGAGCGGCGGATAAACGTGTGGTCTTTTCAATCTTAATGCTAATAACAATGGCTACCAACCTCGGTCTAAATTTAATGCTGATTCCTCACTATCAGCACGTTGGAGCAGCTATAGCCATGATCGCTAGTGAGGCTTTCTTATTGCTTCTTTGCCTGATTTACATTCGTCGCTCAGTCTCGAAACTCGAATACATCGGTTTTATCTGGAAAGCTCTGATTGTCGCAACCATCATGGGGGCCGGCTTGTTCTTTACCCCTTCTATCCCAATCTGGATTCGAGTTTTTGTGGCCGCAGGTTTTTACTTCGGCTTAATGTGGATCTGGGGAGAACTTAGACCCTTTAAGGTTACAGCCAATGACTCTGCTTTAGGAGCATCTAGGAGTGATTGACAAGAATTGACAAAACACAGTGATGACAAGGTTTCTTCTCTTCGGTTTCGTGAATTTTACCTATACTCAGTGGTCCGCAAAGCAAGTTGTGGGGGAAAGGCCATCAGAAAACCTCCTCCGCGAAACAGAGGAAGACAATCCTCAACAGATGAAGCCTATACAACTATTGGACTGACAGATAAACTAGTCCGTGCCAGTTTCTGGCCCGGCCGTTGGCCAGAAACTGGTGCTGGAGACGAGCGGCAAACAGTATCAATCCGACGATGTCTGGCAATTCCTCTTGTGGGCTTAGTACCAAACGTCGCAACCTCGATAATGCCGCCGAGCAATTGACGCCTGTCCCTTCGGCAAACACCGTGCACCATTACCTGCCTGACCCATTGCGGACAGAAATCGAGATGTTGAAAGACAAACTCAAGGCGCTCGTCAGCCACCAATTGCCCACCCACGTTGTTGGATCTGGTTGCCAGGTCACAATCGACCGGATGTTAACTCCTTACCATGGGCTGGCACACCAGGCTTGTGACCAAATTCGTCACCGTGCGGCCAAAGCTGGTACCAGCCATTTCCACGGTTAGGCCAGTGCTTATCTCATCCAACGAAACAAGTGTCTGCCCTTGGTTTTTACCTGCGCTTGCGGTGGGCTATCGGCCTTTGCAGTTCGACAAAGTATTCTAGACCACCGTCGTCATGGACGGCTCTTCAAAAGGAAGGCTGACCCGTTGTCATTCCGATGGTGCATGGCGGACCAAGTGGCGGTCGTCGTCAACCGCGCGTCATAGTCAACGCCGCTATCGAAGCCAAGATACCATCAGCCACAAGGAGGCTCAGGTGACTTTCGAGGTCTTAGTTACTGTCAAAGACAGCAAAGGGTGCTACCATCGCAACCGGCTGGTGTCCTTGGCCTATGCTGTCAATGAGTGAACCGGTCCACTTCATAGCATCTATGAAGCATACCGGCTCCGATTCGGCCTCGAGAGTGGTCGCAATTTTACCACTTTTCTTTCTTATTTCTGATGAAGTCTTCTATTTATAAGGGTTTCTACCTGATAAAAAATTTTCGCCTGTGGGTTCAAATCTTAAATGTTCAGAGCCATCTTTCATCTCACAATTGCACAGATGACATAATCAGAAATTTGATATGAACTAAGAACTTTTTTGCCGAATAATGGCTTATATATCAAAAAGAGTGTAACTTAATAATTGAAGAGATGAAAGTAGACGGGATGCGCTTGAGATTTCTGCCGAATTCTGCCATGGCAACATAGCCGTTCAGCTAGTCCTGGTGAACACCTTTGAAAGACCGAAGAAAATTTCCAACATCTATTGACATGCCTTCAACTGTGTTGACATCAACCTCTCGAATGCCCTCGCCATCATCATTCCGAGCACACTCCTTTTTGGAATCACACCCGGTAGCCTATGGGCGAATGATGTGATTGTAGCCATTTTATTCATCCATGCAGACTTGGGTTCCAGCCAAAGTGTATTTGTGACCATGGGCTCCGAGGGTTTGTTGGTCCGTGTGACCTACCATTCGCCAGCGCACTAGACCACTGTCTGGCCGACTGTCCCAACAATCGGTGGACACCTGTAGTCGTAGGTGACATGACCAGGTTGACTGCCCGATAGCCGCCTAAAGATTCACTGGTGACCCGACTAATCAAAAAACACCAACCTCCGCCAGAGGAGTGTAACCACAATCAGACCAACGGCCACCACAGAAGCCGGAAAAACCATTAGCCACTACCCAAATCAACCGACAAACCAAGCCAGCTCAACCATTGTTGAGAGAACTGTCCCACACCGTAAGGGCCACAAGCAAATACCAACTGGCTGTGTTCTGCCATAAACGGAATGATAGCGGTGTTCTACCATAAAATCATTTTCTGCTCTGCCCAGACCCCTATCTAATCTCGATTCATCAGGGCAAAGCCAAACACTCCATTCCTATAATCACTGCCCTGGCAAAAACCACCAGTTTACCTGATCAAGTTCGGCTACATCTGCTTTGCCCCTACGCGCTGCACATAACATCGGGACGAGGCGCCACTGCGCTCATTAGTGGTGGCGACAATTGGGCAGATAATTAGCCTAGCGGGGCAAGCGAAAGCCTCATTTTATCTTGACAATCTGAGAGACGCTATCATATACTGTAACGACTTTTGGGCGGGTAGCTCAGCTGGTTAGAGCGCTGCCCTTACAAGGCAGAGGTCACAGGTTCAAATCCTGTTCCGCCTACCAACATACTAAGTGGCCCCGTGGTGTAGCTGGTTAGCATATTTGCCTGTCACGCAAAAGGTCGCGAGTTCAAATCTCGTCGGGGTCGTCCAAAAACACAGGTGATGTTCAACCGATCGCCTGTGTTTTTTTTTATCTATCCAATGTTGCTGAAGACCTTCTATCTTCAAGGAATTCCCCCATATGCTAGATCTAAAGTTTATCCGGCAGAATCCAGATACCGTTCGTCGAATGCTGAAAGATCGTCGAGTGGATGTCGATCTAGACCAGCTGATTGACGCTGATCAACAGTGGTTAGAGGCCCAGAAAAATGTCGAGGACCTGCGTCAACAACAAAACGCCGTCTCTAAAGAGATCGGGCAACTGAAAAAAAACCGGCAAGACGCTTCCAGCCAAATCGCCGAGATGAAGCAGGTTTCTGACCAGATCAAGCAACTCAATGAGCAAACTCAACAGTTGAAACAGGAAGTCAACCGGATTCTGATGTACCTGCCCAATCTGCCAGACCAGAGTGTACCGGTTGGCGCCGACGAATCGGACAACCCAGAAATCAAATCGTGGGGCGAGAATCCGACCTTTGATTTCAGCCCTAAACCACACTGGGATCTGGCCGCGCAACACGACCTGATCGACTTCCAACGTGCGGCCAAAGTATCGGGCAGCAACTTTGCACTGTTTACCGGAGTAGGCGCCAGACTGGAACGTGCCCTGATCAATTTCATGCTGGATCTGCATATTACTAAACACGGCTATACCGAGGTCTCCCCGCCTTTCGTAGCCAATCGGCCCTCCATGACCGGTACCGGTCAATTACCGAAGTTCGAAGAGGATATGTATCGCTGTAACCAGGACAGTGACAATCCGGATAGCGACCTGTTTCTGATCCCAACGGCTGAAGTACCTGTCACCAACCTGTTAGCCGATGAAATTCTGGACGGTGAGCAGTTGCCCATCTACTATACCGCTTACACCCCCTGTTTTCGCCGGGAGGCTGGTTCTTACGGCAAAGATACGCGTGGGCTGGTTCGGCTGCACCAGTTCGATAAAGTGGAAATGGTCAAGTTCACCACACCTGAAACCTCATACGATGAGCATGAATCGTTGTTGCAGGACGCGGAAGACGTGGTTCAGGCACTAGGCCTCCCTTATCGCGTCATTTCACTCTGTACCGGCGACCTCGGCTTCTCGGCTGCCAAATGCTACGATATCGAGGTTTGGGCTGCTGGGCAGGAACGGTTCTTAGAGATCTCCTCCTGTAGTAATTTCGAAGATTTTCAAGCCCGGCGGGCCAACATCAGGTATCGCCCTGAAAAAGGGGCTAAACCGGAATTGGTTCATACCCTAAATGCCTCCGGCTTGGCACTGCCTCGTGTCATGATCGCCCTCTTGGAAAACAATCAGCAGGCGGATGGCAGTATTCGTCTACCTGTCGTTTTGCAACCCTATATGGCAGGCCTGAAACAGATTGGTTAAGCCGATGTCTCCACAACTCCACCTATTGATTTCAGTAGAAGAACTGGCAGATCGTCTGGCCCAGGTTTCACTGATCGATGCCCGGTCAGTTCATGAATTCACCGTCGGTCACCTTCCCGGGGCACAGTCGCTGGATCTGTTTTACCTCAGTCTTAACGATACTCGTCCAGATGCCTTCAACGCCTTTATGTGGACCATCTCCTCACTATTCAACAAACGAGGGGTCGATCCGAGCAAAGAAATCGTTTTCTACGATGAAATTTCCGGCATGAGGGCGGCCCGCGGATTTTGGCTCTGTGAGTATTTTGGCTACACGGTTCGCGTTCTGGATGGTGGCATGACGGCCTGGTGCGATGCGGGTTATGATCTCACCACTGAGGCTGCTGAACCGCCGAGAATCGACAAGTCAGACACCTCCCCGCAAACGGAAACCCACTGGAATGCAGACCAAATCGCTCAACACCTGGTATCCGACGAGGTGACTGTTTTGGATACGCGGTCGGCCGATGAACACTACGGACGGATAGCCCGTGCCCGAAGGGCCGGTTCGATTCCCAATGCCGTCCATCTGGAGTGGACCGAAAACCTGCAGCCGGATGGACGATTTAAGTCGATCGCCGACTTAGAGGAGATGTATCAAGCAGTGGGAATTTCGCCCGACAAACAGGTTATCTGTTACTGTCAGGGCGGTTATCGATCTGCTCACTCTTACCTGGCTCTCAGACTGATTGGCTACCCAAAAGTCAGCAACTATATTGGTTCTTGGCAGGAGTGGGGCAACCGCACTGATCTTCCGATCGAGATTCCTGTAGAAATAGAGAAATAGAAAAGTGACGTGTACTTTCAACATCCGGCCCACTGACTCGTCGAGGGCGATCTAACGATTTACAGACGGCTCAAAACAGAGAAGGCGACCACAGGTGATTATCGCGGAGAACAACTGGGACTCAAGTGAGAACGGGATTGTCCTATTAAGAGGAGTAAGTGAATGCCTAACGATAAGGTGAAAATTGGTTTTGTGGGAACCGGCGGTATGGGCCAGTGCGCCCATCTGAAGAACTACGCTGTTCTGGATGAATGTGAAGTGGTAGCCGTGGCGGAGATTCGTCAAAGCTTGGGACAAAAAGTAGCGGCTAAATACGCGATACCGAGGGTTTATATGTCGCATGAGGAACTTCTAGAGAAGGAGGCGCTTGACGGTATCGTGGCCCCACAGCCATTCGTCCGTCATGGAACCCTCGTTCCTGAGATTCTCAAAGCAGGTATACCCGTATTCACCGAAAAACCCCTGGCCGGTTCCATTGAGATGGGGCAGAAAGTCATCAAAGCCGCCAGGGATAACGGAACGTGGCACATGGTGGGTTACCACAAACGCAGTGATCCTGCCACCATGTACGCCAAGGCAGAAATTGACCGTCTCAAGGAGTCCGGTGAGCTTGGCAGGATGACGTATGTGCGTATCCTAATGCCTGCTGGCGACTGGGTGCAGAATGGTTTCAGCGATCTAGTTCACGACGATAGCCCAGGCCCATCACTGGAACAAGATCCGGCCGCATCTGATATGGATGCTGAGATGAATAACAGATACATCGGGTTTGTTAACTACTACATCCATCAGGTCAATCTGGTGCGCTATCTTCTGGGAGAACCTTACTCGGTGACCTATGCAGACCCATCGGGGGTGCTGCTGGTAGGCAAAAGCGAAAGCGGGGTTGCCTGCACTATCGAGATGACGCCCTACAGGACGACGCTACACTGGCAGGAGTCGGCTTTTGTCTGCTTCCAGAATGGCTACGTCAAGATTGATCTGCCCGCTCCGCTGGCCCACAACCGTCCTGGCCGGGTAGAGATACTCCGCGACCCGGGCGAAGGGATCACACCGGAGACAATCGTTCCCCAACTCCCCTGGGTACACGCTATGAAGCAACAGGCAAGTAACTTCATCGCTGCCATAAAAGGTGAAACTCCACCACCTTGTACCTCTGAGGAGGCTATAGAGGATCTAAAGGTTTCACGGGAGTATATAAAACTACTGGCAGGGGTTTAGGAAATAAAGGTTTAGAAGATAGAGGTTCCAGGTCGCTACTGCTTTCTGTTATGGCAGAAGCATTAGCGACCTGGAACCTACTATTCATAGGAATTCGGTAAGATTTCATCCGGGAGGCAAAAATGCCACTTAAATTTAAAAAAAGGCTTGTCGCCAAAGAGACTTATGAGACCGCTGCCGCCTTTGATGTTGATGGTGACGGCACACTGGACATCGTATCCGGCGGCTGGTGGTACCAAGGGCCAGATTTCGAGGCGCGCCACAAAATATGCGATGTCATGATGTCGGGCGAATACTACGACGACTTCTCCACTATTCCTATGGACGTAAACGGCAATGACAGAATGGACTTCGTCACCGGCGGATGGTTCGGCTGTAATCTCCGCTGGCACGAAAACCCCGGCCACCCGGATCAGGAATGGACAGAACACATCGTCGCAGAATGTGGCAACGTGGAAACCACCCGCGCCTGGGATGTTGATGGTGATGGCCGGCTTGAGATCGTTCCCAATACCCCACCCACGCCGTTGATAGTCTACAAACTTATTACCGATGGGAACGGCAAAGGCACCGGCCAATTTGTTGCTCATAGTATCTATAACGAGAGCCAGGGACACGGACTGGGTTTCGGCGATATCACCGGTAATGGCCGCGGCGATTTCGTCCTGCAAAACGGTTGGCTCGAAGCTCCGGTGAACACTTACGGCGGAGAGTGGATCTTCCATCCCGACTTCGACTTGGGCTCTGCCAGCGTCCCCATACTGGTTGTAGATGTGAACGGCGATGGCCTCAACGACCTGATCGTCGGGCAGGCACACCCTTATGGGCTGGACTGGTGGGAACAGCACATAAGCGAAAGCGGTGAGAGAACCTGGGTCAAACATCCCATCGATCCCTACAATTCCCAGTATCACGATATTCAGTGGGTGGACCTCGACGGCGATGGTCAATGTGAGCTGGTCACCGGCAAGCGCTACCGGGCGCACTGCGGTAATGATCCGGGTGCTGACGACGACGTTGGTCTCTATTACTTCAAGTGGAACGGTGAATCTTTTTCCAAGCAGGTAATTGACTACGGTCCAGCAGGCACTGCCTCCGGCTGCGGCATCTTCTTCCACATTGTCGACCTCAACGGAAATGGAATGCTCGATATCGTTGCGCCAGGTAAAGATGGGCTATTTGTCTTTGAGAATCTTGGACAAAGCTGACTCAGTTGACCGCAGGTTTTTCCGCAAGCACATCTCAATTAAATCTCACCGTTATATATTCTTTGAAAGTTGTTGGTATTGAAAATAACCGGTGCCTATAATTCTTCATAAACTGCAATGAGGCTGTCCACTAATCAATCTAGCAATCACCTGCCAGAATCCGCAACAGTGCTGGATAGGGCTATCACAGACGACATCAGTTAGATATCTATTGGCAAAGTCGACCCGCATGGTTTGCCTTTGTTACAGTTGAGATGAGGCCGGTCGATTGTGGTCAGGACAATCCCAAAGTGTCTTGCCGGGTCGTACTTTAATAAAGAAACCGATCGTCCTCACAGAAATTCAAAACGAAAAAGTGATGAATCCCACGAATGAATTCAATTTGGAGCGTTTCTCTTCCCAACCATTTCTGCTTTCTTTGACGCAGATAGCAACGCGACCTCAGACAGATAGGGGATAAAAAAACAGATGAAGAAGGCATGGATCTTGACAGGCTGTATAGTCCTGATTGGAAGTTTCATTTTTCAAGACCTGACGCGCGCAGAGACAGATGAATTGATTCGCTACTGGAACCAGTGGCGAGGACCTGATATGACAGGAATTTTTCCTGGCGCGAATCCTCCAATTGAATGGAGCGAAAAGGGAAAAAACATTAAGTGGAAGACCCGGATCCCCGGTAAAGGACATGCCTCACCCGTTATCTGGCAGGATAAAGTCTTTCTAGTATCAGCAACTAAAATTGGTCAGAAAGTGAAATCAGCAGAACTAAAAGCGACTGAGAAAGAACTCCCGGCATGGCGACGCCTGATGGGTAAAAAAGTTACCCATACACTCCGGTTCATGGTTTTTGCCATCGACCGGAAAACCGGCGATGTCCTCTGGCAACGCACCGCCGTGGAAACTGTACCACATGAAGGGATTTTCAAAGATGGAAGTTGGGCTTCAGCCTCACCTGTAACCGACGGTGAGTATCTGCTCGCCTATTTCGGTTCATCTGGACTATACTGCTATGACCTCCAGGGCAATCTGCAATGGGAAAAAGATTTTGGCCAGATGGACATCATGTTTGATTTTGGTGAAGGGAGTTCGCCCGTACTCTACGATGATATTGTTATTGTTAACTGGGATCACGAAGGTCAGTCGTTCATTGTCGCCCTGGATAAAAGAACCGGAACTGAAAAGTGGCGGACCGGCAAAGATGAAACTACGACCTGGTCAACACCGATCGTAGCCTCCGTAGACGGCACACTACAGGTGATCACCAGTGGAAATAAGCGAACCCGCGGTTACGATCTTCAGACAGGTAAGCAAATCTGGGAGGCCGGCGGTTTGTACCTGAACACAATTCCAACCCCAATTTTTGACAATGGAACTGTCTTCGTAGCGAGCGGATACCAAAAACAGGTGATACAAGCGATTCGAGTTATTGGCGCAAGGGGTGACATCACTGGAACGGATGCAATTAGGTGGCATCAGCAAGAAGATGCGCCCTATACACCATCGCTTCTTCTCTATGGGGATACGCTTTATGGCCTGAAAGTCAATAAAGGTATTTTGTCTTGCTACGATCCGATGACGGGAGAACGGTATTATGGACCGCAACGCCTGCCGGGCATCAAAGGCGTTTTCGCCTCACCTGTAGGGGCAGGTGGTCGAGTCTACCTCATCGGTAGAAATGGAACCTCGCTGGTAATCAAGCGTGGAAAGACCTTTGAAGTCCTAACACAAAACAGCCTGGATGATAACTTTGACGCTTCGCCGGCGATTGCCGAGAGTGAGCTCTACCTGCGTGGTCACAAGTACTTATACTGTATCCGCCGAATAGATCGCCCGTAATCCCTCCGGTGACAAACGATAATCTACCGCTAGTCGGGGTAATGGGCTACTGAACTGATCGAAACACTAGTGGTAAAACAGGGGGCGAAAATGATGCAATCGGACGAAAGGTCTGAGAATCTACAATCATCGAAAAAACATCCCCCTGATAATATTGGTTTGATCACTAAAAAAGTTGCAAATATTAACTGGATTGATAGTGGAGACATCGGGTGGTCTGCGACGGGCCGGGGAGAGAAACAAACCAGTTGCCATTCATCGGGGCAAATATTCGGCCTAAGCGTTTGCAAAAATCTCTAGTGATTCTCACATTAGTCAGATTCCGTTATACGTGTGGAGATCGGTGGCCCGATAAAGATTTGGCTCAATGGCGAAGTGGTTCACCAGAACAGCGTGGACCGGATTCATACGGTTTCCAAGATACTTTTGGGATTGAACGCAATTGAAGTTGTACTGGTCATGACTCCGGCACAAGTTAAGGTGGTGAGAGCAATCCCCTGGTAACCTGATGATGACTAATATAAAGTTGGCCGGGGGGGTGAAAGGTTAAACTGTAAATGCAACCCATTGTATCCGCGGAATTAACAGAAGTTGGCGCCGGTTCCAGCGCATTGATCTGCTCATCAATCCGGCCTGGCCGAACCAATCTACGCGGTTGGCCCGTGTGAAAGCGGTGCCACTCCGTATCGACTAATGACAGTTGGTAAAGCGTGCCTTTAGAGGTACCTGCCACTAGGGTTTCCGTAATCCCGCCCCAAGCGATAGCGCTAATACCGCCGTAATCTGCCTGTCGATTATTATTCATCATCCTGCTGCTAGGGGCTAATATCGTTTGTCCAATCCTAGACTGGTATAGGTTCGGACAAGTCTGACGCTACTGGTCTTGATCGTTGGTCGCTTCCGGTGACTAACAGCATGTATCCTGACTTTACCGTCTCTAGCCCCGGAGGCCAGAAACCTGTTATCGGGGGAGAAGGTCAAGCACTCCACTTCGGCTGTGTGGTTTTGAAGGAGAATCGGTTTTATTTCGTTCGTTGGTGAAGACAGAATCGCCAGTCCATCCAATGCGCCTGAGGCCAACCATAAACCACTGTTTGAAAACCGGACGACGGTGACTGCCGCCGTGTGTCGGCAAACCACTTCACCTGAAGTGAGATTGGGCAGCAAAAGCATCCGAACACTGCCGTCAGTGCATGCGAGAACAGCCTTGTTGTTCCGAACATCTACTGCATATATTAAATCTTGGGCGACTTGGACGGAACCAAGTTGCTCGCTGTTTAAATCCAAAAGGCCGATTTGGCCGGAGATTCCCGGTTCCCCTCCACCCACCAAGAGAAACGTGTCTCTATAACCAACCAAGCAGACTGATCGAAAGTCAGGCTGAAAGACGAGATCAAGCCGGTCTTCCCTCTCAACGTATATTCCTGATTGTTAACAATGGCAGCGCCAGTGACTGTCTCCGCCCATAATTGATTAGATATAAACCATCCAAAAACAGGCAGGACACAGGCCGATTTTTTAGCAGATCGTATTTTCCAAAGATGGATTTTTCCTCTGTTTTCTCCTGATTAAAGATTACCCAGCCGAAACCAAATTAAAAAACTTGAATTCAACTAAGAATCCGAACGCTTTGATTTGAAAAAGCGGCCAACTGCTATACCTTAATCTCTGATTCGCGAAAATCAAAGGAGATTATAAAATGGGCAAGTACAAGCAGCTGACCTATAAAGAAAGATGCCAGATTGAGAGTTTTTTGCACGCGGGTTACAAGCAATCTGAAATTGCAAAGACGCTTGGTCGTTCCAAATCTACTATTCATACTGAATTAAATCGGCTTCAGTGCAATCAAGTTGGTTACAATGCAGATGATGCTCAGCATGATTCCGACCCAAAGAAACTGACGCAACGTCGGTGTTCTCGCAAATTAACAGAACATAAGTGGTTAGAAATCGAACGGCTATTAAAAGAAGAATGGAGCCCAGAACAAATATCCGGCTGGCTTGAAGAAAATGGTCTACAAAGCGTCAGCCATGAATGGATTTATCAATATATTTGGAAGGATAAATCGCACGGAGGCACTCTGTATCAAAGCTTGCGTCATCAAGGTCGTAAATATTACCAGCGC
>JASMLX010000114.1 GCA_030748495.1 Candidatus Poribacteria bacterium
AGTTAGAAAAGACAGCAACATTTATTTGAACCAAGGAGCTCAAGATTTACTGCAAGACAATAATCAAGGAAGAAAATCCTGTCTTAGAGCTCAACAATGAGAAGATTGAGAGCAACACCTGACAGAAAACACCGATATGGATTCGAAAGGAGTTGCAGCTTGGATTCAAACAGAATTTAACATTAACTCTACCGTCTCAGGAATCAATGCACTTCTCGATCGATTAGGTTTGGTCTCTAAAAAAACCTGTGTTAACTCCTTGTCAAGCCAATGTTGAGCAACCAGAACAATTTGTCGCACCATACAAAGAATTAAAAGAGAATTTAACTCCAGAAGACCAAATCTATTTCATGGATGGTGTGCATCCACCACACAATACCATTGTCAGCTAGGGTTGGATACAGCAAGGGCAAACCAAACATTTAAAAACCAATAATGGCCGTAAAAGAACCAATCTAAATGGGGCGTTAAATTTAGCCGCAAAAGAGTTGTTTTATATGGAAGATGAGCGTCTTAATAGTCAAACAATAATTGCTTTCCTCAATCAAAGACTAGAAAAACAACAACCAGGAAAAATATCCATAGATACTAGATCATGCACGATAATTATCATTCACAAATAGTCACCGATTTTCTAACAGAGCATCCTCCAATTGTTTTGAAGTTTATACCACCAGATTGACCCAATCTCAATATTATTGAACGAGGTTGGAAAATCCTAAAGAAAAAAGTGGTCGACAATAAATTTCATCTCCAATTGGATGACGTTAGAAAAAATGTCCTAGGATTCCTAGGAAATCAATCTGGGCCAGAAGAAGAATTTCAACATATCTGAACCGATAATTTTCAAATTATTCAACCCAAGTTTTCGGCTTCCTATTTGAATTGAGTATAGTGGTAACTATCGCTTCGCTGACAAGTATAACTAATTTTCAGTATTAAATCATAAGTTCTTGAAGGTGAGGAAATCTGTCGAAATCAACTCCTATCAGGAACCTAAACCTGCGGTCAGAAAGATGACCCCGCCAGTCAATAACCTTCCGCCCAGGTGTCAGTTATGGAGGGGAAAAGGAGTTATGACTGACATCCGCCCTCATTTGTCTCCAACGGCACTCGGTTCTATTTAGCCCGGGATTGTCGGTCAGTAGAAACAGCGCATAAATTTGCTGTGCATAGGCCTCAAAAAATGGGCTTGACATCTCCGTGGTATGGGTTTGGCATTTGTCCGAGATGCTTATCCAGCATCTCACACTGGGCTTGGAGATAACTTTCAACTTCCATGGTCCGTTTGCGGTCGAGAATTTGGTCCAGCTCTTCGCCGGTAGGATCAACAATCCCTGCCGGAAGACATTTAACTTCATCTTGGCCCGGAGATGCCATTCGGTTCTGTTCATTGAGGCATTGATACCTTTCACCAATCTCAGAGCCGTAATGAATTTCGGTTTCATCAGAGTTAGACCATCACCGCCAGCCTGGCGCCAACTGATGGTATAGTGGCGGGGAAAATTATCTCCACACCATCGAAGGACCGTGTGTGGTTGTCAGCTTTGTTTATCGCCTCGGTACTATCCCGTTTTTGAGTATCCTGTGGATCGGGTGAAGCGATTAAACATCTTTTCAAAATAAACCAGCCTACAGAGTGTAATCACGAGTAGCTCAGAAAAATATACACACTGGATGAATGGCGGCTAAAAAAGAGTCTAAATTTTTACCCTCACCTGTGGTGGCTATTCCACGCCACCATTTAAGATGCCGGAACGTATTTTCGACTCTATGCCGCATTTGGTCTCAATCTTTGTTGTCATTTTCTGATATTTTATTAAGGATGCATGACTAGATGAGCGGGTTACTTCGGAAGATTTTCAATCTAATTTGATAGGTGTTTTTAGGCCTGTCATTGAACCTATTATTGAACCTAAATTCACCTTCTTTAAGATGATAGTAACAGGAATCTTTTCTGATTCCACCGAACTTAGAGCGTCTGGTTTTGGCGAACCCTCAAAAGCTCTCAATACCGTTAATGTAGGCTTTCCCTCTAACAAATTCCTTCTTCCCATGGTCTACTCTAAACTGCTTTTTGTTCCCCAAATCAACCAATCTATTCTAACCGCGCCAACCACCTGAATGAATAATCGTTTCCATCTCTACTGACCCCTGTATAATATCCTGCGACCTTTTCCGACGAGCATCGGGGATAATTTCGGTCTAAACTCTCCCCTTACGGTTGAATATTCCAACTACAACTGTTTTACCACTTGCACCTGGACCGCCTTTTGCCTTTGACTCTTTTAGCGCCCAAATAGCTGTCATCAATTTCGACTTCTCCTTTCAGGGGGGATTCTAATTCACAGAACTCGACCATGCGAGTGCGCATAGCTGCGAGATAGCAGTTGAGAGGCGAAAGTTGACTGATTTGGACCGCATCCAGATCCAGGAAAAACGGCTGAACCAACGGTCTAAATTTCTTCTCAAAAATTCGGCCGTGTTGAACATACCTGTTTATCACTGTTATGATAGAACTTACCGTTTTTCATACTATGCTAACTAGTCTTGACCCTTATTAAAAAGGGATTGCGAGTTGTTAGCGGATTCGAGAATGGTAATTACCACTCCTCTATGTACTTTTTATATCTCTGTCTTCCGGCGACACGACGACAATAGGTTGGCACATTTTCATCTACCTGCAATTTAACGATGATGATATCTATTCAGACCAAATAACCTTAAATGCCTTAAATAGAGTGTCAGTATATTTCAGTCCAGCGCTTTATAAAGTCGAGATGGACATCAAAGAAATTATCGTCCAGTTTTGCCCGTCCCCAAAAACTAGACGCTGACGTCACCATTCCCAAAAAACAGAGATGCCGAATGGCCACAAAATGGTAAACAGACGTGATTTCTGGCTCAGTTAGGGGGCGAAGAGTGGAATACCCTTCCAGAAACCGATTCCAGTATCTTGTTCGCTTCGATTTAGCGGTTCGAGTCCAATCAACAGGCGGATGGATTGGATTGAACTGATCCCAGAGAAAAGTTGCCAGGTCGTAGGCCCTCCAACTGTAGCCGTAATGATCAAAATCAAATAGCGTAATGTTGTCATCTTCATCAAAATGGACGTTCTGACTATGGAGATCGCCGTGACAGACACCGAACCAGGGAGCTGTTTTTTGGTGGTAACCTTTGATCTTTTTGCTCAGATGTTCTCTAACCTCTACCAGATAACCGAAGTCCGCTTTCCGATGCTTTAGAAACGGTTCGACGGCTGGCAGTGGATCCCGTCCGTTAAGAATCAGTTTGTTGCCTGAGTTGTTGGGACAATTGAGGATCAGGTCCTCAAAATTGTGCTCGAATCGCCGTTCGTCTCTCTCTTGTTGATCGGTGCAGTTGTGTATTTTGGCCACCGTCTGCCCAAACCGAAAACTTCTATCAGCATTGACTGGTCTAACCCGGCCTCCGGCTTCACCGAATAACACGATCCACCGCTCTCCTTCAACTGCCCTGACCCGCTGGATAAACCGTCCCTCCATATCGGGAATAGCAGTGGCAACAGAGACGTTCTGCCGGTCCAGAAGTCGCAGCAACTCGACCTCTGCTGCTATCTCTTCTTGCGTTCTCCATCTGTGTCGATAAACGCGTAGATAATAGTTGCCATCTGTCGTCTTCACCTGGTAGGTGTCGTTACACTTACTACCGACAAGATAGCAGTCGGCCACCGATCCGGATAATTTGTACCTGCTTATGACCTGCTGCATCAGGGCCGGGGCTGATAAGATGGAGGAGACAGTATCTAGTATATACTGTTTCTCAGTCGGAACCGTGGATCTAATCATGTTGCTGACCTCTACTAATAAGGGGAGAACTTCCTAAGCAGACACTAAAATAACCCATGCGACAGGTTCAAAGAGTGGAAATCGCTACTTCAGAATCACCATCTTCTCTATTTGGGTGTAGTCTTCAGTCTGAATTTGGTAAAAGTATGTACCCGAGGCGACCCATTCACCTGTTTGAGTCTTACCATTCCAGTAAACGGCCTGATCCGCGCTCAGATAACGGCCTGCCAACGTCAGACCCAGATCTAACTGCCGGATCTGCTGTCCGCTCACGTCGTAGATGGTAATGGTGACCTCGGTATCTCGGCTCAGTTCAAAAGGTATCCAGGTTTCAGGATTGAAAGGGTTGGGATAATTTTGTAGCAGTTGCGTTCGATTCGGAACCTGGATCTGCTGGTCAAGAACGATTTGGGCGAAAGCGTTTTGCAAATTCTGTCCCGTGAGTCGATACCGCCAGCGTAGATCTTCAGTCTGAATCTCGATCGTGTCGCCTTCATTCACCACCGCTTGTTGAGACTGATCGACGAAGGCTGTCGCTGGCGTATGTGTCGGGATGTAGACCTGTTCATCCGACCTCAGGTTGCGTATGCTCAGCGACGTGTGGGTAGGTGCCGATTGGGTAGATATCGATTGGGTAGATATCGATTGGGTACACTGGACATCTTCAAATACCAGTCCGAAGGCCCAAACCGGCTGGTGTTCACCCGGTGCTGCGGCCGTATTATCCCAGACAGTGCCGGTGAAATTGACGGTTTGACTTCGTCGAACGTTGACGATGACGCCCATCCCGCCCTGGATCTCGAAGTTGGTGCTGTCAAAGTGTTCCGGCACGAAAGGAACAAAAGCCTTGGTTTGCGGATCCAGGTGAATCACCAGGGTGGCACCAATTTCATTAGCCAGGGACTTGGACGTCATCGGATTGTCCGGCTGAACGGGTAGAGAAATCATGTTTAGCCCCTCTTCCAGTTCCAGCTTAAAGGTGCCGCGCGTTAGCCCGGATGGCGTATCGGCCTCAGTCTGACGAGCGATGCCCTGTGGCGCTACCTCCAGGTTGGCCAACGGTTACGGTTCCGATAGAGGCGTAGATTGCTGGACAAAGCGGGCTTGAAATCCTCAACCGCCACCCCGGTTGCCAATTTTAAGTAGTAGGTGGTTCCACCCCTTTTTCAGGGTCAGTTTCTTGATCTGGTTCATGCGGTCCGGATACCAGCCTATGGCTTTAGCTTCCAGGTGAACAAGCTGATCATTCAACCAGACCATCACCCCATCATCGTGGCCGACCTCCAATGTTATCTCCCGCTTCTGCTCGAACTTCACCCAGGTTGAAGCGTAAGCCACCCTTTTCTCTTTTCCATAGATTCGATCCAAACTGATATGACGATCATCGTCAATATGCAGTGTCCACTTCTGATTAGACGCTAGCCCGGTACCAAAGTCACTATCTTTAGGGGTTAGATCCTTGCTGTCAGTCTCTTGAACAGGTAGACGACTATCGGGATTCGTCTTGGGATTCAACTGATCCGCCATCAGACGGGTGGTGTCATTTTCCCACAGTATGGTGCCCAGAATCAGCCAATTGCGGATAAAGCCCTCTTCATCGACTACACTGCGAAGCGGGGTTGGTTCCAGAACAAGGAGATCAACCCCTTCGGTAGTTTCACCAATCTGAATGTCGGCCTCGATAGGCTGGATCGGCATCAGCCCCGGTTTGGTCGCTTTGACCGTCACCTGACCGGCTGAGGTCAAATTGTCGATCATATAACTTCCGTTTGAATCCGTTTGACCATTGATACCGATTGGTTGATCGCCCAGAAAGTACGACAACTTTTACCTCCGGCACAGCCTGCCCCTGGGCACCGGTAATACGCCCTGTAATTTTGGCGTGTGGGCCGTAGACCGTAATTTGACTATTGCCTGTGGCCGATTCGATCGGCTGGTCCTTAGGATCGAGAAACGTCGCTTTTTCAATGGTGATAGGTGATCGACCAACACCGACGGCTTCAAAATTGACTGTGACTAGAACACCAGAGCCTGTGATACCGTCAGCCGTATTCCGTCGGCAGGTGACATTAGTGATCTGACCAATGGCATTGTCGATGGTGGGTGTACTACAGGTGGTGGCATCAACCTCACTATTGCTGAGAAGAAGACCGTAATCGATACCGGTGGCTTTCAGAATCTCTGGGTCAAAGCCCAGGTCGAAGGCAAAACTGTATAGCTCGGATGAAGCAGCACTCAGCAAATCAAGTGAAAATGTATCGTTGAGGGTAAAAGGCTCCAGATTGATGGGAGTTACATAAATTGGCTCTAACACCAAATCTGATTCAACCACTTTGGCATCTCCTATAAATTCACCGTGATTACCTTGTGGCGATATATCCCTAGCTGAATCATCATCGAAATTCCAATAGCCGACGAGTCCTTCTTCTTGACCTGTTAGAGACGATCTCATAGTAATTTGGGTCTCTTGTTGGGTTCGAGCAATATTCCAAATTCGGACTTCGTCAATTTCACCAATAAAGGCCTGGTTTCGATCAAAACCTCCTCCGACAAAGTCTTGTTCCTGGCCTATGACTAGTGAACCACCTGTTGTTATTACGCTACCTGCTGGGAACTCACTTGAGTAATCAACACTACCATCCTTAAATATCTGTACAACTCCGCTAGAACTTTGCCAAGTTATCGCTATGTGATTCCAAATGATATTATTTATCGTCGTTGCAGTATCAATGATTAAGAGGCCACCAATGTGGGCAATAACATTTTGTTGATGGGACTGCCACTTGGAGTCCATAATTAAAAAGTCATTACTGTTAGCAGAAGATGCATAAGAGATATAAGTTGCTTCATTAACATTGTTTGAAGACCTCATCCAAAATTCAACCGTGACTTGGGTCGTAGGAAAATTGTTGATTGGATTCCAATCAGACAGCTGTCATTTTCTCCATTTAGGCTGAGAACCTTATTCTGTGCCAAAACAACAGATTGGCAAGTAAAAACAGCTATTAGCAAAAGTATGAGACAAATCCGTTTCATAACGATTCCTCCTTTGAGCTCAAGTTTGATTGTTTGTAAGAGCGAACGTACTCGATGCTTTCTAAAGAAAAGTTAGTGCCCACAGTGGTGACGGCTGTTCCGCCAAAAATAGTGCCCTGCTGTGGGCTAATACTGGTAATATCAGGACGAACCCGTACATCAATAGTGATGGGTTGGGAACGCCTTCGACCGGTTGCTGCCTGCAACTGACAGGTGACGACCAACAGTATCAAATGAATCCAGAACATCATTTTTAGTTGTTGCGTTCTTTTCACCTATTTGGGAGGCACTGATCCAAGAATGAGAAACCAGCGAGGAACCTGGGACTCAAGCAGGACGGCAAGAACGCGGATTCTATCGGTTTCGGCATGCATAAACAGACTGTCGTAGCCGCCCAACAACCAGGCTCAGTGGGCACACGGCCTAATGGGATTAACCTTTAAACAACGATTGTGCGTAAACATGTTAAAAAGCCGAAAGACGAGCCTGCTCCGGTACAACGCTTTGTTAGGCCGCTATCCAAGGCGTAGATTCTGCTTGAGCGAGTGCTTGCGATCGTTGTCGCCCCGCAAGTCTATAAGGCCACCTTATTGACTCGCTTCAGTTTTTGCGGAATCGCTAAAAGTACGAGGTCGTCACAATCGTAGGTTTGCTTGCCTTCCGAATATGTTAAAGACCGTACAAACGTTGAACCGGCCCTTGACGATCAGTAGCGATAATTCTGAGCTGTCTCGTATAGCACCAGTATGTTCCGTATTGGGACGTCCACCTGGATATTGTGAATGGGGTTGACGAGGCATCCGCTGCCGGGGGCAAAGATGTCTAGGCATTCCCGTGCCTCGCGCCGTACATCCGTCTCCGAGCCGAAGGGAAATGTATTTTGCGTGTTGGTGCCGTCTCCTCAAGAGACGAGCCGATTACCATACGTGTCCTTCATCCACTGCCGATCTATGCCGGCGGCCCCCACTGGACTGGGTTGAGGCAGTCGACGTCAGCATCCGCGATATGGCCAATTAGGTCAGGGATGGAGTCGCAACTGTGTATCCACCTTGACGTGGGAAAACTCATGCACCGCGTCGCACACCAGTTTCCACTCCGGCACTATCACATCGCCGAAAAGAGATGGCCTGAACATCTCTCGATCCTGGGCTCCGTAATCAACGCCACTAGGGCATTCGATTGCGGGGGCCAGTTTCCTTTGAATGCGGGGAACGCCAAACACGAAAAACTTGTTTGGCACTTGATGACATTTTTGAGATCAAATAAGTAGAACCCAGAGCACAAAACCGCAAAAACGCAAAACTCAGAGTAGAACACGACGCCAATTCTGAACCCTATTGAGGTGTTCTTATCAGGAGGAATACCCCCAATTACGGCCGCTCAATATACGAATCCAAAACCTTTGTAGGGAATCGAAGCTAGGAATCAAAGTCAGGAATCGAAACTGACGCACACATTAAACTCCTATTTAGTTATTAGAACACTCGGTGTGAATCACCTATAAGAGAGGATTCAGCTATTTCTTTTATCGGGTGAATTCTCTCGTTCGGCCTTAATCTCGGTATGTTCCAAAACGAAACTCCTCGGTTTCAGGAGTTGTCCTCTCCCGAAGCATGATGTCTTCTATTGTTGCTACGATATCCGGATACTCATCGGCAACACTGTCTGTTTCGCTGATATCCTCTTCAAGGTTGTATAGTTCAAGGGGGCCGTCCGCTTTCTTATGAAGATTTCTCTTGATCCCCTTCCATCTCCCCATACGCACGGCGATCTGTCCTCCATAACCGGCAAAGTCCCAGAACAGGTATGGGTGTGCTTTCTGCTCCTCCCGTCTGCCAAGCAGTAGAGGTGAAAAACTGAGGCCATCCGTATTCCGAGCAAATGTCACCCCGGCAATTTCCGCAATGGTTGCCGGCAGGTCGTAGTTGGCAGCAAGATGTTCTGACGACTTTCCGGAGCTAATTCTACCGGGCCAACGTGCGATAAGCGGTACACGTATACCACCTTCGTAGAGGGAGCCCTTCAGTCCACGCAGAGGGCCAACACTCTCGAAAAAGTCATAGTCGACCTGAGAGCGGAGATGCGTTGTGCCATTGTCCGAAATGAACAGGACAATCGTGTTGCGATCGAGATCGAGCTGTTTCAAAAGCGACATCAGACGGCCAATCTGCCTGTCAAGGAAACTGATCATAGCTGCATAACAGGCCTTTGGCGTCGGATGTGGTTGGTAGCTGCGTCCACTGTATGGTGTCTCCGGCCATAACCCTCTGTACTGTTTGAGCTCCTCTTCCGGAACCTGCAACGGCAGGTGTGGCAGCACAGTTGGATAGTACAGGAAGAACGGGTTATCACTGTTTTCACGCACGAACTTAAGCATCTCGTCAGCAATCCGTTGCGGCGCGTATGTCTCCCCGGTACGACCACGCGTGTTGCCTTGGAGCGGCTCGTTTTCTCGATCGTTCACCAGATATTTCGGATAGAGGTTGTGTGCGTGACGTTGGCAATTATAGCCGTAGAATCGATCAAATCCCCGGCTCAACGGATCACCCGTGGTCCCAACCGCACCGAGTCCCCATTTGCCAAAGCAACCGGTTGTGTAGCCCGCTGCTTTCAAGGTTTTGGCCAGGCCCGGCTCATCCTCCGGTAAGGGCAACTGTCCGCCAAAAATGTTCCCCTTGTTCTTGATCTCTCTGTTATTCCTTATGTAGGCATGACCACCGTGCTTACCCGTCATCAGACTGCAGCGTGATGGGGCGCAAACGGGAGAACCCGAGTAGAATTGGTTGAATCGAATTCCCTCTGCGGCCAGCGTATCGATGTTTGGCGTTTTGATTCTCTTTTGACCCATGAACCCGAGTTCCTGCCAACCCAGGTCGTCGGCCATAATAAGGACGATATTGGGGCTGCGACCGGAACCCTCCTCTGCCATCAGTCGATTTGGGAGAGTGAGCGCTAAGGACCCTGCGGTTATACCCTGTATAAATTGCTTACGATTCATTATGTTTCTCACCTGTCGAATACTCGCCGTAGGAGGTGTCAATCACGAGGTATCTCAATCATAGTGCCTATCAAGACAGCGTCTCCAGTAGACGGCAACCTCCCGGCTCAATAATTTTCCGTCATCGCTGCGAAAATGCTATGAAAATACTATACTGATTTTATCACAGTTCGGTTGTCTCGCGTATTTAATTTTCACCTATTCTATAGAGCGGTTTCAGTTCCTGAGCAATGCGATCTTCCTGAGCAATGCGATCCACATCTTGGGCAGCATATACTGTTCGTTGAAGAGTTCTAAAATTCAGCTTTTCAGGTTCAATCTTTTGCCTGCTGTACTTGCCTGGCTGATGCTTGTCCAAATCAGGGTTGCTCTCATTCTAACAGGAGAAATGCTATTGAGATTGGGAACCTGGATCTTCAATCTCGGTTATCGGTTCCAATTTGGGTTATAATAGTAGAACGTTTGACCTAACAGCGGTCAAGCAGGGAAAAGGTACCTGCATCCTTTGGGTACCCTATTATCGGAACCCATATCTATGTAACAATCTTATCGAGGTAAAGACAAATGTTAAATGTAGGTTTTATTGGCGCAGGCGGACGAGGCCAAGGGGCACACTATCCATCCGTTCACCGTCTGGAAGGGGTTAATGTCCAGGCTGTTTGCGAACTGGACGAAGGAAAACTGAAGCAAGTGGCTGAGAAGTACAACATTCCTCGGACTTTCACTGACCACCGGGAGATGCTGGAAACGGTCGATCTCGACGCCGTCTACTGCATCATGCACGAAAACTGGTTGTTGCAACCGGCTCTAGATTGTCTGAACGCGGGCAAGCACGTGATGACGGAAAAGCCGCCCGGTAAAAACTCCGGTGAAACGAAGCAGTTGCTGGAAGCGGCCATCGCCAACGACGTCTACTGCATGACGGCTTTCCAACGGCGATTTGCAGCGGTGACCCAAGAAGCGGTTCGACTGGCGGCTGAACGCTCGGACCCGACCGTCGTCGTCGGCACCTTTAACAAGTGCATGGTCGACTATCCCAAATCGTCTGTTGAAGGTGGGGAAGGGCAGACTACACTATGGGACGACGTTTGTCATGTGGTCGACCTGGTGCGGTTTATGGCCGGGTTGAGCGATGTAGTCGAAGTTACCGCCTACCAGGACGCTCATAGCTCGGAGCGGACACCCAACCACCAGGGCGGCCGAAACTGCTATACCGGAATCATCCGATTTGCCAATAACTGTGTCGGCACCGTCTTTGGCAATCGCTCTTCTGGCGGGCGTGTCCTTCGGTCCGAACTACATGCTGTCGGATTGGGCTGCTATATGCAAATTCCAGGTCAGATCGAGATCTGTGAGGACAATCAGTCGATGCGCACACTCCAGGGTCACGAAATCACAGGTACGGATGCCGGCGACCAACCCGTCTACGAGGGGATCCTGTCTGTGCATCAACATTTTGTCGATTGCATCAATAATGGAGAGGTCCCTTCCAGCGACCTGCGAGACGTGATCAAGACGGTCAAACTGGTCGATCAACTGGAGGGCATCGCTTAGTTCGACGACCAGCGGAAGCCGACGGCACCTAAAAACGCCTTGGCTGGAAGCAAGCCCTTACGGGCCTTTTTTGGCAAAAAGGGCAGTGGCGATCTTGGATCGCCGGCGGGGGTGAATTGAGTTATATTTGTAGGGGCTAAGCAAAAGAGATGGAGCCTCAAGGGTAAAAAAAGGTGGTTTTAGTCTTGGCTGCAGGTAGAAGAAAATATCTGGTCTGCTTGGCCCAAAAGGATTGAGAACTGGTTGGAATTAGGGCCAGGCAGATTGGCCGGTTCTCAAAACAACGCTAGAGGTCAAAAGGCCGGTTGACGAGTGAAACCGCCGGCAGGCATTTGCTCGACCCCTACGGTAAGACGGCAACTGACGGTTGTCATTCTGAGCTTCAGCGAAAAACCTAATGGCCCTAAACCCGACCACTGGTTGAGTGGCTATATGGGTCAGATTAAAAGGAGATTATTATGAAATATTTATCCCCGGTATTGTGTTTAGTCTTCTGTTTTCTATTCCTCAGCATAACCGGCGCCCAGGAGAAATCGGGCTTGGTCTGGAAGAAAGACGGAGCGGAGATGGCGTATATTCCAGGCGGTAGTTTTGAGATGGGGGATCATTTTGGCGAGGGCGATGATGATGAAACACCAGTCCACAAGGTGGAGTTGGATGGCTTTCTGATGGACGCCCACGAAGTGACAGTGGGCGGGCAAGCGGCTGCCGACGGAGGCGGAGTGGGAATACGTCGCTCGTGGCGGATTAGAGGGCAAACGGTATCTCTGGGGAGATTCGATCAATAGTAGCCAGGCCAATTATGATCCAAATGTAGGAAAAACTACTACCGTAGGTAGTTATGCGGCCAACGGCTACAGCCTGTACGATATGGCCGGTAACGTTTATGAGTGGTGTCAGGATTGGTATGGAGAGAACTATTATAGTGGTTCACCAGCTAAGAACCCGCTAAGGCCGGACACCGGCTCCAAACGGGTGTTGCGGGGCGGGTCTTGGTACTACCTTACTAACGGCCTGCGGGTAGCTAGCCGCGACTACAGCTATCCGAATAGTAGGAACTACAACAACGGGTTTTGATGTGTGTCAGGATTGAATTTTACCACTGGCCCTTCCGCAGGAGGGGTCTTTACCAGCGACGAAGAGGCTTCCTCTAACGAGGAAGTGCCTTTACTACTGGCACACATGTCGTTTGGGGGTCAACTGTCGCAACTGTTGCAAGGGCTAAAGGTACTCGGCCCTATTTGGCCGCCCGGCAGTCGGCTCCGGCCCAATTGACGGTCGTCTTGTTCAACGCCGACGGTCACCTGATACGGGGGGAACAGGTCAGTTTGACCACCGATCTGGGTACGGTGGGGCCAACAGCACAGGATAACGGCGACGGCACCTACAGCACCACTTACCAGGCAGTCAACCAAGTGGGGACGGCTGACAAACTTGCCGTTGCTGGATACCCGGGTTGAGATCGTGGCCCAACAAACCGAACTGGCGGCCAGTCCACAAGCCGGCACCACCCTCACCATCAGCCTCAAAGACGACCGCGATCGCCTCGTGTCGGGTGAGAGACTGACCTTGAGCGTGGATCAGGGCACCGTTTCCGCCCCTACCGATAATGGCGACGGCACCTTCACTGCTACCTACACGGCCCTGCATCTCCCCCCAACTGATGCGCTTGGGCTCCAGCCAGACGGCCAAAATTACGGCCGTCAGCGGCGGCGGCAAATTCGCCACTTTGTCCCTGACTCTGCTGGCACTGGAACTGTCGGCCGATAAATCCAGCCTGCGTCTACAGGGCCAGGCCAATCTGCAGACCGGTCAGACGGCCCGGGTCAACCTGTTGTTGAAGACGGCCCAGGACCTGCCGATGGAGGGGCGAAAAGTGGAACTGGTGGCAGAACCGATGGCCAGTTGGCAGTGGCCCCCATCGCCCCCACCGATCAGCAGGGACGAACGCAGATGGTGTTCACGGCCGGCAGCGCCGGCTTGAGAATCATCAAGGCCAGAGTCGGGGAGATGATGTTGTCTTCCAGCGTGGCTGTGATCTACACCGGTCCGACGGTAGAGGTGGAAGCACCGAAAGGGGAAAAAGTACCAACAGATGAACCGGCCGACGAGCCAGTGGAAGAACCGGTGAAAGAACCGGTGAAGCCGTCGAGGCCGGTCACCGTTCGGCCGGCCCAGTTCAAGATCAGCCTCAAGACAGGGCTGAACATGACCTCCCTACCGGTGCAGCCGGATCAACCGGTCAGCGCCAAAACCCTGGCCCGGGACCTGGCGGCCACCGTCATTCTGCGCCTGGATGCCGACAGCCAGAAGTTCATCCCCTTTGTGCCGGAACACTTTGAAGAGACCAACTTCGAGATCGAGGGCGGGATGGGCATCATCGTCAATGTCAAGGAGGCGAAAGAACACACCTTCAGCGGTCAGGCTTGGGATAATGTACCGGCGGCCGGTATTGACAGCAACGACCGCCAGCCGGTCTGGGCTTTCAGCCTGCTGTTTGGAGGGGCGGGGCTGGAGGTCGATTGGCGTCAGAACCAACTGACTGTTACTAATCTGAGTCGAGGGAGCCGTTATGGCATCCAGCTAGACCATAACCGGCCGGTAGGGGTGGCAACCGTAGTGGACTCCACCCAACAGGCGGTTATCCAAGTCGGTGATCTGATCCAGGTCAGGCTGGATCAGCAAAGGTGGCGGTATCGGGTGTCGGATCGAGATTTAGCCAACGCTTCGCCTACCTGAGCCTGGAGGCTGATCGGAGAGTGCTGGCGCAAACCTACCTGCGACAGAACTATCCCAACCCCTTCAATCCAGAAACCTGGATTCCGTTTGAGTTGAGTCAGGATACGGAGGTGACAGTCGCCATCTATGATGTGCAAGGCAGGCAGTTACGGCAACTGCAGTTGGGAATGTTGATGGCGGGTAAGTATTTGACCGCAGACCAGGCGGCTTATTGGGATGACAAGACAGAGAGTGGTGAGTCGGTGGCCAGCGGCACTTACTTCTACCGGATTGATGCAGGAGATTATCGAGCAACACGCAAAATGGTGATATTGAAGTAGGTTACATCTCCAATTGATTTGTAGCTCGACTCTTGGCTCAGTCTGAGAGGAACGTTGGCTGAACTGGCAAAGTGGCAAAGTGGCAAAGTATCGCTTAGTCCGACGGCCAGCGGAAGCCAACGGCATCTAAAAACGCCTTGACCAGAATCATATGTCCGGTGGGGTTCGGGTGGACCCGATCCCCACACAAGGACTGCGTTGGTTGACAGGCTAAGTATCGGTCAAAGGCCTGTTGGGTGTCTACGAAAATTGCCTGTCCGGCCTCCGCGACTTTCTTCACCACCTGCCCGTACTGATCCATCAAATTCCGCATCGGATCTTGAGGGTTGGCTTCGAGGTAGAAGGGCGTCATTAAGACCAGTCCCTGTAGCCGTGGCTGAGTTCGCTCAACCAACGCCTTCAGTGTATCTTCATACTCCACCAGATCGACCTGCCGTGGATTAAGGGGGTTATCGAACTGTCGCCAGACATCATTAATGCCGATCATGATTGACAGCCAATCCGGATTTAGATCTGATACATCGGGTTGCCACCGATCTTTGAGATCGCAAACGCGGTTGCCGCTAATGCCCGTATTCAAGACACGGATTGAACGGTCCGGGTGGGTCGCGCTGAGGATAGCGTTTATCTGACCCACGTAGCCGTTGCCTAACCCATCTTTTTCTCCTACTGGTCTGGCCCGACCACAATCGGTAATCGAATCGCCAATAAATAGTAACGTACTGTTTTTTTTGAACCGCAACTGTCTCTCCATTTTCTTGGGTTTTTCTTCTTGGGTTTTTCCTGATCTCTGATAAATTTTGTTTATCCAATCAGCTGTTTTAAGTAGTTGTAACTCTGAATGGCGGCCTGTTCCGTATCTGCTAACGGCGAGTCGTGAACGGTGACATAACCGCGGTAACCAATTTGATCTAGCCCTTCAAAGATCTGGTCGAAGTTGATACCGCCCTTATCCTGTAACCGCAGTTGTCGGTACCCGGTTCCGTCCGGCCTATAATTCTGAAAATAGACGTTAAACAGATAAGGGGCGAACTGTTTTAGTGTTTCTAAACCATAGGTTTGACCACACATCATCAGGTTAGAGGGCTCATAGATCAAGCCGAAGTTGGGACGCGCAACCGCCTCAATAACGTTAACCGATCCCTCGACCGTCTCAAATAGACTTTTGGTGTGCGACTGATGCGCCACTCGAATCTGTCTCTCAGCGGCTTCATCAGCAGATCTCCGGGCCCAGACGATGTCTTCCTCTTTTTTCATGGCGATACGGATCAGATCGGTCTCCAGCATATCAGCTAGATCCAGGTAGGGCGTGATATTTCGTAGAGCGTTAGGACCTCGATGGTCGTTAATCGGAATGGGGAAATCGCCTGTCACCATCGATACCTGTAACGATCTGCTTTTTAGCAGTTGCCTGACTCCGGTAATCTCTTCCAGCGGCGTCTGGATACCGATTTGCGAGGCCCGCATACAGACAGCCTCATAGCCTGTTTGAGCCGCAATCCCGACCAACTGCTCAATTCTCATCACGGTTTCCTCTTTTGACCCTGGGGCTTCCGCTACCCGAACTGATAGTGATAACTTCATCTCAATTTCCTCGTCTGTAGGTAATCTGCCGATTGGTTTTTAGACCTGGATCTAAATCCGCCGTATTCTACTCGATTTTTCACTTTGACGCAATTCACTTTGACACTATCTACTGCTCATTGGTCGGATAGCCTTTCCCTTGGAAGAAGCGGCACGCCTCCCGGATCAGCCCAACCGAGGCTATAGGTCGGAGATGCCCAACCGGAAGCAGGAGCAATTGAGCTTTAAGTTAGCCCATCGTGCGGGAGTTTTTTCAGCTGGTTGAACCGGCCAGGCGTTGGATTTGATCTCGAAGTTCGGCCAGGTTTCAGCCTTAGCAAAACGGCATCAATCAGGTCGATTCTGATCATACAATAGAACGGTAACAATCGTCAAGTGGGTAGCCGAGATACCCGGCAAAAAAGCCAGGCAAAAAGATTTCGTCTGGGAGCTTGATTAGGCCGCGGCCGGTAGAAATCGTACTGCTACTATGTCGGTTGTACTCATAGGTGCGACTCTGTAAAGCTGAGGCTCTCTCGCTTTTTTCTAGGAGTCGATTCGCTGGTAATTTGGGTAAAAAGCTACTGGTTAACGATCGATTATTTTAGCTCGAGGCCTTGATGCTGAAAAATGAACTCTCCGTGTTCTAAGTTCACCTCGATCTGACTATCATCGACAAAATGACCAGATAACAGCTCTACCGCCAGTGGATCCAGAATTTGCCGCTGGATAGTACGCCGAAGCGGTCTGGCGCCATAAACCGGGTCGTAGCTCTGGTTGGCCAGTTCGGCCTTAGCTTCAGCGGTTAGTTGCAGGTCGAGCTTTCTATCGGCGAGTCGCTGTTGCAACAGATCCAGTTCTAGCTCTATAATAGCTTTGACCTGCTCCAATCCGAGTCGATTGAAGATGATGGTATCGTCAATCCGATTCAAGAACTCGGGGCGAAAGTGCTGCTGGAGCAACTGTTGCGCTTTCGCTTGAGCCTCTTCCGAACTCAGTTGGTCATCGTTCAACCATTGGCTGCCGATATTAGAGGTTATAATCACCACCGTGTTGCGGAAATCGACGGTTCGACCTTGCCCGTCGGTCAGACGACCATCATCTAGCAGTTGCAGCAAAACGTTGAATACGTCCGGATGTGCTTTCTCGATTTCGTCCAACAGTACTACCGCATAAGGACGGCGACGAACTGCTTCCGTCAGTTGCCCCCCTTCGTCGTATCCGACATAGCCAGGAGGAGCGCCGATCAGCCGAGAAACAGCGTGTTTCTCCATGTATTCGCTCATGTCGATACGGATCATGGCATTTTCGTCATCGAACAGGAAAGTGGCCAAAGACTTGGCCAGATGGGTTTTCCCAACTCCGGTCGGCCCCATAAAAATCAGAGAACTAATGGGACGATTTTCGTCCTGTAGGCCGACCCGCGATCGTCTAATAGCCTTAGAGACGACCTCCACCGCTTCGTCTTGCCCAACCACGGTCTCCTTGAGACGCATTTCCATCTGTAACAGTTTCTCGACCTCACCCTCTAACATTCGTGCGACCGGAATACCCGTCCACCTGGAAATCACCTCGGCAATATCGTTCTGATCAATTTTCTCTTTCAGCAGTTGGTCGCTATTTTGGACCTGCTCCAAACTGACTTTGGCATTTTCAAGCTGCGCCTCTAAATGGGGAAGATCCCCATACAAGATCTTGGAAGCTCGGCTCAGGTCACCTACACGACGGGCTTGCTCCTCTTCTTGTTTCAGGCCCTCTATTTGGGCCATCAACTGCTGGATGGCATGAAGGGTCTCTTTTTCGTTTTGCCAGCGAGCTTTTAACCCGTTTCGCGTCTCTTCCAGTTCCGATTTTTCAGCTAACAGTTTCTGTAATCGATCTTGAGAGGCAGGATCTTCCTCTCTGTCTAAGGCTTGACGCTCGATTTCGAGTTGCAGAATTCGTCGCTCAACTTCGTCGATCTCTTCTGGGACACTGTCAATTTCAATCCGTAACCGAGAGGCGGCTTCATCGACCAGATCTACGGCTTTATCCGGTAGGAAACGATCTGAGATATAGCGGTTAGAGAAGGTGGCGGCTGCGATAATAGCATTGTCCGTGATCTGTACACCGTGGTGGGTTTCGTAGCGCTCTTTTAAACCCCGCAAGATAGCAATAGTATCTTCAACTGTGGGTTCATGGACCATTACCGGCTGAAACCGACGTTCCAACGCGGCATCCTTTTCGATACGCTTTCTGTACTCGTCTAGGGTTGTTGCACCAATACAACGCAATTCTCCGCGAGCCAAAGCCGGCTTCAACATATTAGAGGCGTCAACGGCTCCCTCTGCGGCTCCGGCCCCAACGATGGTGTGCAGTTCGTCGATAAAGATGATCACTTCGCCTTCCGTCTGTTCGATCTCCTTCAAGACCGCCTTTAGTCGATCCTCGAACTCGCCGCGATACTTAGCGCCGGCTAACATCGCTCCCAGGTCTAGAACGATTAGCCGTTTCTGCTTTAGGGTCTCCGGAACGTCTCCATTGATAATGCGCTGGGCTAGTCCTTCGGCAATGGCGGTTTTACCAACACCCGGTTCGCCAATTAAGACCGGATTATTTTTTCGGCGGCGAGATAGCACCTGCATGATTCGACGAATCTCGTCATCTCGACCGATGACCGGGTCTAGCTTACCGGCAATCGCATCTTGCGTTAGGTCCCGGCCAAAACGGGATAGAGCTTGGTATCGATCCTCAGCATTGGGATCAGTGACACGTTGACCGCCACGAATTGATTCCAACGCCTTAAGAATCTGTTCTTTGGTCACCCCCTGCTCTTTTAAGATCTTAGCCGATTGACTGACGTTTTCCTCCACTAACCCGATCAGCAAATGTTCGGTACTAACATATTCGTCTTTGAGTTTAGTAGCGGCCTTCAGGGCCAGATCGAGAACCCGTTTTAATCCGTTGGAAGGATAGGTCTCTCTAGCCGGGCCCTCCACTTTGGGTAACTGATCCAGAACATCATCTATAGCCTTTTGGATTGACTGTACCTCTAAACCGAGTTTTTGCAGAATTGGTCTAACGGTACCGTCTTCTTGCTCGATTAAAGCAGACAGCAAGTGGTCGGGTGAAAAGTCGGGGCTTTGGCGCTCCTCCGCTAGATTTTGTGCTGACTGGACGGCTTCTTGTGCCTTAATAGTTAATTTGTCTAATCTCATTTTGTAACTCCTGGATCGGATTATTTTACTCGTCCTCAACCTACGCCGAGGACGTTGTTAGGCGTTTTTCTTTACTAGCGACTGACGCAAGATTGATACCAAAGGGCAGTTTTGTTAAAATGTAGGTTGAATTCGTCGGCTTGCTTTTGCGGTAAGCCGTGATAATACAACGGTAATATGGATGCATTATATGCTCGGTTATCGAATTAGCTTAGCCTGCTTCGCAGTTTTAGGGCTCGTTCTTGCCAATCTGTCGCTGACCAATCTACTGGGATTCGAGTTTTGTGCCATTTTGGCATTGGCGATCTCTTTTGTCTCCCCCTACTTAACGATTCGTCAGGTGAAAGGGTATCAATGGCCTCGGTTGTGGGTTCTATTTGGGCGATCCTTTGGACTCAGCTCGATTCTTCTGCTGATTCCACTGTTCATAATCACGCTGAACGCGCTACGGATCAAAAATTGTGATTTTGGAGAGGGACTTCTCTTTTTTATCTTGTTGCCGATGATAAGTTGTCTGCACAGTGTTTCTGCTGGGCTGTTCTTTGGTGTTCGATTTCGTCGCTACGCCTACTTGAAGTACCTGGGTTACCTCGTCGTCAGCTATTCATTATTGCTGTGGAACCTGATTTTTGATCCACCTGTTTTCGCCTATCACGCGACCTTTGGCTACTTTCCCGGACCGATCTACGACGAAAAAATCTCCATTACCACCAGTCTACTTTGGGCGAGAGGTACTACTATTATACTCAGCCTGATTTTTCTCTGTTCAGCCCATTTGACAGTGAAATTACAAGGGCGTCAACCAACAGAAAGAAGAAAAAGGGAAACAGTTGTGTTGTTGATCGGTCTGGTATCAATCTTTCTGCTAATTTATCAGTTTCGGGGCGACCTCGCTATTCGGCCAACTCGAAGCTACATCGAGAAGAAACTGGGTGGTAAAAGGGAAACCGACCATTTCCTGATCTTTTACCAAACAGGCTCAATTGTAGAGCGGGAGATCGACGCAATCATCACCGACCACGAGTTTCGTTACGCGCAGCTAACCAGCTACCTGCAAACTCAACCCAAGAAAAAAATTAGATCTTATATCTACACTAACGCAGATCAGAAAAAACGGTTGATGGGGGCCAGGTACACGGCGATCGAAGATCCGTGGGGGCATGGGTTTCATATCAACTACGATACCTTTCCGCACCCGGTATTAAAACACGAGATGGCACACGTGTTTACAACCGACTGGCAACCGGTCTTGAAGGTCAGCCCTAAACTCGGTTTGCACGAAGGAATTGCCGTTGCCGCTGAATGGGATGAAGGGAAATTGACAGCCCATCAATGGAGTCGTGCCATGCGAGATCTCGGTCTAGCACCGTCGATCCAGCAAATTATGGGGTTTGGGTTTTGGTTGAAGCCGGGCGCAAAAAGCTATACTTTGGCTGGTTCTTTCGTTCGCTATTTGGTCGATCAGTATGGAATTGAAAAAATGAAACAGGTTTTTCGCCGGGGTGATTTCCAAGCTGTTTATGATCGTGATCTAGCCACCCTGAATCGGGAGTGGCAGTCGTTTCTAGATACCGTCAACTTGACGGACCAAGACCTAAAGATCGCCAACCATCGTTTTCAACGCCCCAGTGTATTCCAGAAAACCTGTGCGCACGAAGTAGCTGAATTATCAGATCTGGCTTGGACTGCCTACCGACAGTCCAACTATGTTCGAGCGGAGCAACTGTTTCAACAGATCTACCGATACGTGCCGGATCACCGATCCCATTTACGAGGGCTGATGCTATCCACCTATCGTCAGTCGGAGTTTCCTCGAGCTAAAGGGTTCGCCAACCAGATTGTTTCGAATCCTAAATCCACGTTAGTACGTGTGGCAGAAGCCAAGAATTTACTCGGAAATATCCATTGGTATCAGGGTGAATTAGAGATGGCAAAATCTTATTACCAGGAGGTCGTAGAGACAAAGGCAACTGAAGCACTGGAACGCGAGTCGAAAGCCAAGATCCACTGCTTGGAAAAAATATCAAATCCTTCCAAGTTACGGAAAATTTTGATCGGCGATATTCCGGATCGGCTACGGATGACGCTATTACACGAAGTTCGAGCCGAAAATCCAGAATGGGCGCTACCAAATTACCTGATAGGTCGACAACTCTACTTCGAACAATCGCTGAAGAAAGCGATCCAATACCTATCTTCGGCAATTGGGAACCGTTCGACTACCGAGGGCTTAGCTCCCTCGCTTCGGCGAGAGGCGCAACGGCTGATAGGTAAGACCGCTTATCGGTTACAGGAGTTCGACTTTTCCAGACAACAGTTCCGACAGATTTCAACTGAGCCGGATCTACCGGTTGGCACCCGTTTGGAGATGGAGGACTGGATTCAACGTTGTGATTGGCATCAGACTTGGAGCCAGTCGCAGATGTAATTATCTGATATCGACAACTACCGGTTAGCAAATCAACTGATAGCTTGACACCTATTTTGTCGATTGGCTAAAATCAAATTATGAAAAGTCAAACATGGATTCCAATCTTGGGTAAGGCCGGAACTCAGACTGAAGCGGGCATGACGCTGGTTCAGTTCTTGATCTTGGTTGCCATCACCGCTGTCTTTGCCGTGTTGTGTATTCCTCCCTGGTTGGAAGACCGAAGGGTTTCTCAGGCAGACGTCGATGTTGAAGTTATCGCTGAAGCGATTCAAAAGTATCACAAGCACACAAACCAATACCCGAAAACGCTTCTAGATCTGGTGGAAAATCCGGGAATTGAGGGGTGGCGCTATCCTTATCTGGAGCAGGTGCCGCAAACACCGTGGCGGGGCGAGTACGATCTATTGCCTGAGATCCACAAAGTATGT
>JASMLX010000115.1 GCA_030748495.1 Candidatus Poribacteria bacterium
CCAATTCGAGGGTAATTCCCAGCTCATCGAAGTTGAGGATGTCCCCGTTAGCAAAACCGCTGTCATCTGGTTGATGAAGTGTTTGTATTTGCCCGGTACGGGTGTTTCTAAGAGTGATCTGGTGGCTGTTGTTGGCTGAATCAGTCACCTCGGTAAAGTCAAAAGGGTCGTTGGTCGTCACATCAGAGTTGACACTAAAACTGCTGATATGATCATTTGCTGGATCCGTATCGTTCATTGTGATACCTTCTAGGTCAACATTCTTAGCCCGATCACCGTTGATCAGCGTCATGTTATTGTAGGTGGTCGAATTACCGATCCGATTGACTTCGTCTTTCAACTGGCTGTATTCCAGTTCGATACTGAAGCGGTCGTTATCGGTCAGGTTATCGGAGGCGGCTTGGACGGCTAATTCTCTCATTCGCGACAAGATACCGTGAATCTGGTTTAAGCCGCCTTCGGCCGTCTGCAGATAGTTGGTGGCCTGTTGTGAATTGCGCACTGCCTGCCGCATGCCGGTGGCCTGATTTCTCATCCGTTGGCTGATGGCCTGTCCGGCCGTGTCGTCGGCCGCTCGGTTGATTCGTAAGCCGGAAGATAGACGCTCGATGTTCTGCTCTAAGCCGGCTTGAGATTTGGAGTAAGATCGGTAAGTCTGTAATGCGTTAGTGTTGGTGTTAACTTTGAATCCGCTTGCCAGTGCCATTGTTGTTTCTCCTGAGATCTAATCGGTCTGTAAATGCTGGTTAACTTGCGATAATCTGTGGTAACCTCAGCCGTTTCTGCCAGGAACTGACTGGGTTGTTCTCTTATCGGAAGGTTGAGCCAAATGGTTTAATTCTTTTTTGCTTTGGCTGGGTTATCCGAACCGCTGAGCGAAGGAGGGGAGGAGGTTGTCCTGTTCTCTCCTGCGCTGATACCTTATCGGCAGCATCCAGAAAGATGTTTAGCCCTTTGGGCCTTTTTTCTCTCTTTTTTTCAACCAATTCCAGAAAACCCAGCGGCCAGTAGGGGCAGCCGCACAGATTGCGGTCTGTTGTAGGGGCCAAGCAAATTGGGAAGGGATTGGCTGACCTAAAGAGTGGTTTTGGCTCGGGTTAATATGCTTTGAGGAAGATTTATCTGCTTGGCCCAAAAAGATGGTTGAATAATCGGTTAGGGCCAAGCAGGTTGGGTTTGTCCGAAGACGACGATTGGAGGCCAAAAGGCAGATTTAGGGTGAAATAGTTAACCGACATTTGCTTGGCCCCTACGGTAATAGTCAGTGTCGTTGCTCATCACCCCTCTCCTCAGTCCTCCCTCTTACTAAGGGTGCCCCTTTTTATCAAAGGGCAGGATTCAGGTGGAGCGATATTCATCTAGGCCGAGTCGATCAGGCCTCCATTTTCCGCCGGCCAGTAGGCACAAGCCACACAGGTTGTGGTCTGTTGTAGGGGCCAAGCAAAGTGAGAGGAGATTGGCTGACCCAAAGAATAGTTTTGGCTCGGGTTAAACGCTTTGAGGACAGATATATCTGCTTGGCCCAAGAAGGTGGTTGGATAATCGATTAGGGCCAAGCAGGTTGGGTTTGTCCGAAGGCGACGATTGGAGGCTAAAAGGCAGATTTAGGGTGAAACAGTTAACCGATATTTGCTTGGCCCCTACGGTAATAGTCAGTGTCGTTGCTCATCAACCCCTCCTCTCAGTCCTCCCCCTTATTAAGGGTGACCCTTTTTATCAAAAGGCAGGATTCAGGTGGGGGTATAGAATAGTTTGGCCCAGGTTAACACGCTTTGAAGACAGATGTCTCTGCTTGGCCCAAAAAAGATGGTTGGATAATCGATTAGGGCCAAGCAGGTTGGGTTTGTCCGAAGGCGACGATTGGAGGCTAAAAGGCAGATTTAGGGTGAAACAGTTAACCGACATTTGCTTGGCCCCTACGGTAATAGTCAGTGTCGTTGCTCATCAACCCCTCCTCTCAATCCTCCCCCTTACTAAGGGTGACTCTTTTTATCAAAAGGCAGGATTCAGGTGGGGCGATATTCATCCAGGCCCAGTCGATCAGGCCTCCATTTCCTGCTGTTAATCGAGAATGTGTTGCTATCTCTAATTACTCTAATTAAGGGTGGGATGGGATATTCTCATGAGCAGTTGTTAACTCGCATCAAAGGTTAATAGATTGGCCCTCTTTGAAGAGGATCAACGTAGTATGGAAAATTGGAACAAAAAGAGGGTGAGCCAGAGGAACTGACTCACTTTACACAAGAAGAAGGTTTGGAAGATACTATAAATATTGATTCAATTTAGCAGATTTTTACCTGAACCAACCCAAACCACTTCGGTGCGCCTCAAACTGATGTTACTGCTCAGGAGCAGTTTAGGGGCTGGTTAAAGCGGTAGATGTGCTGAACCGGCTCAGAGAACTGATCCCAAATGCCCGGGTCGATTGAACGACGGAAGGTAGTAGCATCGTTTGGCAGATGGTGAAATTTTCGAAAATAGACTAGTGCCAGCATCGGGCGTGGTTGAGCGGTGCGGTTGGGCATCCCACGGTGCCAGCAACGCATGTCTCTGACTACCACTGACCCCGCTGGCATTATCACTCGTACTGACGGCAACTCTTTAACCCGCGCTTCTAATGACAGTTTTTGTTCCGTTTGAGCATCAGCGATTAGATGAGAGGCCGGCCAAACCTCTGTAGCCCCATTCTCCTGACTGAAGTCGACCAGTGGTATGTTGACTACGGCCGTCGACATTGGTAGGACATAGGGCGTGTCTGGAAACAGGTGACCAGAGTCCCGATGAATGTGCTGAACCGGACTGCCCGGCCAGGCGGTGTTACTACCATAAGGTAGATAAGCGAAGAAATCTTCCCCCAGTGCTGACGACAGAATCTGCATAGCGAAAGGGTTTTGGATAACTAATGGGTCCAGAAAAGGCTTACACATAGGTGAGGAGATCCCACCGTGGGTCTTCGGCCACTGGTCGCCATATTGACGACCGGCTTCCCCTAGATATTGTTGCAGAAAGTCCGGTATCCAGCCTTCAGGAAAAACAGATTCCAGAACCACATATCCGAGTTCTCTGAGCTGTCGTAAGGCACGATCTAAACTCTCGTCATCCAATCGACCGGCTATCTTTTCAGTGATTGATATCCTCATCTAAATTCCTCTCTATTTCCGGTTTGATCTCTATCTGGTAATTACCAACTTTACCCCAGCTTTAATTTTTCGATAGTGTTGGCGTCTCATTCTTATTGTCACAACACATCCAGCTTAAAACAGTTCATTGGGTGCATCCAGGACAGATCAGTTATTCTTTCCAAGCTCGTCTCAGAAATTCCACCCCGTTGCGCCATATGATGCCCTCAATATCTTGGCTGGTGTAACCACGCGCGCGTAGTAGAGCCGGCAGGGATTGTAGGTCTGCGATGGTGTCCAGGTCGATTGGGGTTTGTTCGGTTCCGTACCCACCATCCAAATCGGTCCCAATGCAAACATGCTTGGCGTTTCCTGCCATTTGGCAAATGTGGTCGATATGATCACAGATGCGTTCGATACGAAGCTGAAAGTCCTGGGGGCGACTCTGTTTGTGCACCCAGTTGGGCACCATCATGATAGCGTCGAATGCCATTCCCAAGATTCCACCCCGTTCGATGACAGCCTGGATCTGGTCATCAGCAAACTGTCGATTCCAGAGAGCTAGAACCCGGCAGTTCTGATGGCTGGCCCACAACGGACCGTCGTAGCAATCGAGAGCGTCCCAGAAGCAGTTATCACACAGATGCGTCACATCCAGAATAATACCTAACTGCTGCATCTCTTGTAGTAGCTCTTTTCCTTTCGGTGGCAACGGACCATCGGCATCGGTACCGTGGGCGTAGACACCGGGGCCGTAGTGGGCTGGCCCCAGTACGCGCAGTCCATCGTTGTAACTGCGTTCCAGATGCTGGAGGGTGACGATTGAATCTGCTCCTTCCAGGCTCAGAACGAACCCGATCGGCATTTCGGGTGGTCGGGTCCGTGATTCGACCACATAGGCCGAATCGTCCCAGGACGGTGCGTTCTGCCACTGTTCAAGGTGCTTATCGAGTTGTTGGCGATTGCGAATTGATACCAGTTCACCGGCCTCTTCCATAATCCGGTACCATGCCAACTGCCCCTGGGTCTGCGCCCAGGCCTGCTCCGGTGAGTTCCAACCCGGCAGTCGGTGGAAATAGGGAGCATAACGGCCGATCTGTGTAGCTACACACAAGCCGACCCCACCTCGCCGCATTTCGGGGAAACAGACGGTGTTGTTCCCCCGGTCAACCCGATCCTCACGGCCACGGTACTGCGCATTCTCCCAGCGTCGAATACGCTCCAATGACCACCGTAGATCACGATTGTATGAAAGCGCATTCATAGCTAAATCCAAATGAATATCGAAGATCAACATTATCAACTCCCGGTCGGTGAAACGAAAAGATTAAATTGCTGGTAGCCGGCAACGGTTGTTAAGGTCATTTCGCACCTTACATTTCATGATGGCCCTAGTCTCAGGTGAACCTGATAAATCATACTTGTAATTGAATGGGCCTGGATACAATATACCAGATTTTGGCAGTGATGAAAAGTGACCTTGCGTTATTAGCACTGGCAGATCCAATCGTGTCTCCTGGCTTGGTCAGTTTCGTGTTTGACAACCGATTGCCTATCTATTCCCCTCCAAACTCGCTGCATCAAAATGGTACTCCAACCTTCTTACGAACTCGCTTGGATCTAAAGCCTCAATGGGCGAAAGTGACAATGAGATAGCAGTCACAAAAAACGCCCCATCAGCGATGGTAGGGCTAACGGGATATTCGCTAAAGAAGAGTTAATGGAGAAAACTTGTTACCGCTTATCTGACGCAGAGATGATTCTAGCATTGTCCGAGTAGATCTTTCATTCAAGTTTTTTCCTTGCTGTTATTGAGAAACTGTTGTATGCTAAAAGAGGGATCGCCCAATGATAGAAAACAGATAAAATACAGTTGTCTTTAATTTAGTTCGCTAAATCAAACCACTTTTCGACATGCTCCCCAAACAAACAATTCCAGACCCTCCAGTTGGTTTTTGGCAAACAATTAAATTTTTAGGGCCGGGTTTTATTCTTGTCGGCTCGGTGGTTGGCTCTGGAGAAATTATTTTAACCACAACGCTGGGCGCTACCGTTGGTTTTGTCATGCTCTGGTGGATGTTGATCAGTTGTTGGGGAAAGAGTATTGTTCAGGCCGAACTAGGACGCTATGCTGTCTCTTCTGGTGAAACTGCTTTAACCGCCTTCAATCGGTTGCCGGGCAAACTACCTGGTCCACGACGTAAAATTTCATGGTTTATGTGGTTGTGGTTATTGACCATGGTTCCTGGTCATCTGGGCGGTGGTGGTATTTACGGCGGAACGGGACAAGCTATCAATATGATGTTACCTGTTTTGGAATCTAAATGGTGGACCATCATTGTAGCGGCCACAGCTTCGCTTATCGTGATCAGCGGCACCTACAGATTTCTTGAAAAACTGTTGACCTTCATGGTGGTAACCTTTACTTTCATTACCCTGTGCTGTGCGGTTTCTCTCCAGTTTACCGAATTTGCCATTACCTGGCCAGATGTCAAAGCGGGACTCAATTTTGAATTTCCAGCTTTTGCTGTGGCCGCCGGTCTGGCGGCTTATGGCGGGACAGGTGTTAACGCTGGTGAATCCATGGCATATACCTATTGGTGTGTGGAAAAAGGGTATGCTAAGTTTGTGGGTAAATCGGGAGAGAGCCCAAATTGGTTGGATCGCGCAAGAGGTTGGGTCGGTGTTATGCAGATTGATGTCGTTCTTACCTTAGTCGTTTTGACCTTTGCGACGGTGCCGTTCTATATGCTGGGTGCAGGAGTCTTAAGCCGAAACAAATTGCTGAGTCTGAAGACAACGTTCCAGCCTGAGTTGGAAAAAAGCAGTAAGCCTCGATTTGGCCTTGAGTTATCTTCAGCGAAGGATTTAAATCAGAACAATCACCTTCCAGACCGGTTGCGACGAAGCTTGATAGACCAAGGACTCCAACTTTCCAGCGACACTAAGATTTTAATAGAAGATAAGAACAAAAGATGGCAGATTGTCGATACGACCGGTCAGAAAACATATCTTGTCCGAAAAGAAAAGCAGACATTAAATATCTATGATAGCACTTCGGTGTCTTTACGCCAGCGATTTGAACGTCAGCAGTTATTTCTGTCTGTTAGCGCAATTGTAACAATTGAAACGGAAGGTCGTCGATGGAAAATCATTGACACTGACACCCAGGGGAACGAACAGAAATACATTATCCGGAAAGAAGACGGATTGCTAAACATCTACAAAATGCCAAACGGCATCGAAACCATTAGCACTTTATCGGAAATGTACACACAAACACTGGGAAATTGGGCTAGATGGCTCTTCATGTTTGGGGCTTTTTTTGTCCTCTTCTCAACCGTTGTGTCAGGTTTGGGTGGCGGTACCCGGATGTTCGTTGACGGGATGGCTGTTTTAGGACTAGTTGATCCAACTGACCAAAACGCACAACGGAAAATCTTACGCATTTGGGCTGTTGTTTCTCCGGCCATTATGTCGGCCTGTTATTTTTTTGTCGAAAATCCGGTTTGGATGCTAACAATTAGTGGCGTAGTTGGTGCTATGATGATGCCGATTGTGGCCGGCAATACAATCTATCTGCGTTACCGTTACCTCGACCAGCGGATCGCTCCAAGTTGGAAATCGGATCTGTTGCTCTGGATCTGCTTCATGATCATGGTCATTCTAGCCGGTTACATTATTTACGGGAAACTTATCCCCACCAGTTAACCAGATTCAACTTTAGTTAAGGGCAGACATTTGCCTTCGCGTGGAACTTGAAACGACAGCGATGGAGTCAAATAAAGCAGGTAGAATAGGGAGAATTGCCGGGTTGTCTTATCAGGATAAAAGGGCTATAATAGTTCGATAATATAAAAAAATAAATAGTCAAAACCAAAGATAATAACGGATTGAAAAATGCTAAAGAATCGAGTAACGCATGTTTTTTTAGGAGTTAATTAACATGAACCGATGTGCTGAAACCAAAGATTCAAAAATTTCTCTTTTGAAAGGTGCCAGAACTCTATCCTCACTTATTTTCATCATTAGTTTTATACTCCTGGGTTGTGGAACAGCAGAGCAGAAAGTCAAACGGCTTCAGATCAAACTTGGAAACGAAGATCCGGATGTCAGACACAAGGCCGCACTATCTCTGGCTGAAATCGGCCAAGCCGCATCGTCGGCTATTCCTGCTTTGATTAACGTCTTGGATGATAAAGACGATATAGTCCGTGGAAGTGCAGCCTTAGCACTGTCTAAAATAGAAAACCCCGATGCGGCTCCTGCAATTCCTAAACTGATACAGATATTATTGGGAGATGGAAGCGAGTTTGCCCGACGAAGTAGCCTCGATGCACTAGTCTCACTGAAAGAACTGGCAGTTCCTGCATTGATACCTCTACTAGCTTCCGACAATCCGGAAACCCGGACCGTTGCCTCTGAGGCACTCTACCGGGTTGGTTCGGAAGCATTTGAAGCGACGGATGTCTTGATAGACGGCTTATATGACTCCACTGAAGTTGTCCGACAAAATGCCGCACGTGCTCTGAAGCGAATTGACACGCCGAAGGCTTCGAGCGCACTAGATGAATATGAATCTAGCGGTATTGGTTCGCTTTTGACGAGGATCAAGAGAATAAGAAAAAAGGTCGAAATGTTGGATTCAGACGTCAGGACGGAAATAGAGGAACAAATTGCCAATTTATCCACACCGACGCCAACAGAGATAACACCTAAAGATGAGTTCGAAAATCAAGCCATGTATAAAAGACGGGTAGAGATGGCCCGGCAAAAAGATCGAGAAGAAACACGAAAATATGAGACCGAGAAAGAGGCTATCCGTAATTCTATGGCTACAAGAATAGAAGTTCGGTCTGAGAAATACCAACGACAGCTAACTTCTCTGAGAAAAGAAATTATTTTAGATGAGACGCAATTCCAATTTAACCTGGGCAAGTACGATGCTGAGAGAGAGGTTTTCCCAGACGCGGTCGTCGAGGTCAATGAATCTGGTATTGCCCCTCCTTATCAGTGGAAACTTGAGATCCCTCTACAGCAAGCGAAAACCTTTAAACAATCGGTGGAAGAGGGAAAAACCAGCATTCGGGTCTATATCACGATAGATCATTCCAACGCAACCGCTCAAATTTCCAGGGTTGAAACAGCAGATTTGACCTCACCTCTGTTTTAATCGGGGTGACCTCCTATTTAATTCTTTAGGGTAAAATCGTAAAAGAGCCACTAAACATGACACCTTTCAAGTGGTTTAAGTTACTTAGTAGAGAATGAGACTTAGGACATTGCCTGCCAATTTTGTGCTCATCTCTGCTTAAGCAAAACAAACACGAATCTTGGCAGTGGGTTCATAGGATATTGAAACTTTGACTATTTAAAATAGAGACCACTGTGGTGGAGGTAAATTCTTCTTAAGACATATCTTAAGAGGATTTCACCTGCTTGATGATTATTTCTTATGGTTTCTTACGATTTAGGTGGTCAAGAAGAATTTATTTGCAACGTTGAATCTGCCCAGTTAAAAATGGTAGAAAAATAGCGTGAAACCAGGCAAATTAGCTAGAAGCCATTTCAAAACGGCCTCAATGTAATCAGGATGCAAGCAAGGTGAAAGAACGCCTGCTAGATCTGAATTTCTCTTTCCCAACCAACAACCTGTCGTCGAAAGTTTGGCCGCCATGCCAAAGCAGGCTCAACCTTCCATCGACGCCTGTCAGGTCGCAATTTACTACCATCTTCATCTTTCTTGGTCTGCTTGTTTTTGGGCTCCGGACAGATCAATTCAATGCCGCCTTTCAACCGCTTTTAGCCGAGCGGATCACTGTCGTACCCCTTATTCGCTATGATGCGGACAGGATTTTGCCGCGGCCGAACCACCACCTTTTCTGGGCACCGCAAACTACTCAATCGTGGCGTCCAGTAGTTTTATTTCGCTCGCCGAGGCCGAATCCAGATCAGCACCGATAGGGACTGTCTGGCCATCGACCACCACCATCCACTTTGTACCCTTCCCGCCTTTGCTCTTTCCAAGGTCTGAGTCCCTTTTTTAGCCCAGGCCAAACTGCTATCGGCCAAGGTTTCTGGCCAATCTAACTGGCCCTGTTGCTCCAGTTCGGACAGGAACTTAGGCCATATTTGGAGCCAAATATCTGGCTCGTCTCATGGCTGCAATCTTGCACGGTAAGTGCTAGCTGATGGATATCGATCAGCTAAGTGGTTCCATCCGGCACCAGTTGGCCAGAACCAGATAATGCCGTCAAACACCTCCTTGTTGTCTCTGGGCCTGGGACTACCTTTGGCTGAAGGCTGAGGTTTTGACCGCCAGGGTTCAAGTCTGATCCATTGTTCATCGGTGACACCAGCCATCAAAAGTTCCTTTTTAGACCCAACTAAAACTAGACCTAATTCCTTTAGATGGACAAGTTTAAATTGTCTTTAGTTTTGAAATAGCTTCTAGCTATTATCCTGTTTTTTGCGCTTGACAGCCTCTATAGTGTATAGTATAATGGGGCTCAGATTCAGTTATAGTGTGAATTTCTGACAATTTTTTTGATTTTTTGTAATCTTGAGGTATGAAAATGGCAGATAAAAGACTAACGAAGCAAGATATTGTAAATGCGGTTTCTGAAAGTGCAGGCCTAAGCCGAGCAGATGCAACATCTGCACTTGATGCAGTATGTAGCACCATAACCGGCGCTCTAGCTGATGGCAACTCAGTTGGTATTGTTGGATTTGGGACTTTTGAGGTTAAGAGTCGAAGCGCGCGTACAGGTCGAAACCCACAGACCGGCGAACCATTGCAAATTGCAGCTAAGCGAGTTCCTTCCTTCCGTGCTGGCAAGAAGCTAAAAGACAGCATTAACTAATTAGCATCATTTTAATCCCTTCAGTGGGGGAATCGTTCCCCCCTTCAACCTCCTTTCTCACCGAAAATTTCTTTTCTTTTCCTTATCTCGCTACAGTTGGACCTTCTTTCCAACGGTGGTAAGAGGGGGCTAATTTGCTGATTCGATCTCGGGCTCCAGTGCGTATCGATTTCGCTGGTGGATGGACAGACGTCGCATTGTTTACTCGCGATGCCGCTGGTATTGTAGTTAATGCCGCAATCCAGATCTACTCTTTTGCGACCCTTAAGCAGAGACAAGACCAACTGATTATCGATGAGGCTAACTCTAATTCGGCGCAAGATCTAAGTCAAGGGGTGCGGATCTATTCCGCTGACTTTGACATCTACGTTGAGGCGGAAGATATTCAGAGGTTAGAATACGATGGAAATGTCGATCTGGTTAAAGCAGCCATTCGTCGGATGTCCATTACACATGGTGGCTTCGACCTAATTTCACAGTCAATTGCACCGTCTGGAAGTGGATTGGGTACCTCGGCAGCCATGGGTGTAGCGTTAGTTGCCGCTCTAGCAAAGTTTGAATCTCAAACTTTACTCCCCTTTGAGTTGGCAGAACTGGCTAGCGCAATTGAACAACAAGAATTAGAAATTTTAGGAGGAAAGCAGGATCATTACGCCAGTGCAGTCGGCGGCATCAACTATATGGAGTTTACAAGCGAGACGGTTAAAACGGCTCCGCTACAACTACCTGCTGACACCTGTTACGAGTTAGAGAAAAATCTGGTGTTATGTTATACAGGTAAATCTAGGCTATCAGGAAATATCCACCAAAATGTAACTGACGCTTACCTGTCAGGTGATGATCGGACTCTAGTAGCCTTGAGTAACCTGCGGTCAATTGCTCAACAGACGAAAGAGGCTTTAATACAGGGGCGATTGTCAATCTTCGGGGAATTATTGTCCAAAAATTGGGAAAACCAAAAGATGCTACACCCTTCGGTTACAAACGACCAGATCGAATCTTTGTTTCAGACGGCTTCAGCCAATGGGGCAATTGGTGGCAAAGCCTGTGGGGCTGGCGGCGGTGGATGTTTGCTCTTTTATTGCCAGCCGGACCAAGAACATCAAGTCCGCAAAAGTTTATCGGAGGCAGGGGGGCAGATTTTAGATTTCACCTTTGATTTTTCAGGATTGCAGACCTGGACTTCCGAGCCGGAAAAATAGTCGGTGAACAAAGAGAAAGTAGGTGCAAATTTAGGTGAAGACCGGCAATATCGAAGCTCCAGTGGCTTTTGCTTCCTCGGCTAACGACGCCTCAGACCTACAGCAAGCCGAACGACTCCGAGATGCTCGGTCTGCTGTTCTGAGTGAACTACAAAAGCAGATTGTTGGGCAAAAGCAAGTAATTGATGAACTACTGATTACGCTCTTTTCGGGCGGGCACTGCTTGTTGGTTGGTGTGCCAGGTTTGGCAAAAACACTTCTGATCCGAACCTTGTCCGAAATTCTTGATCTACAGTTCAATCGAATCCAGTTTACGCCGGATCTAATGCCGGCCGATATTACTGGGACTGATATTATTCAGGAAGATTCATCAACTGGTAATCGCTCTTTTCGTTTTATTCAAGGCCCAATTTTTTCTAATATCATTTTGGCGGACGAGATAAACCGAACCCCGCCCAAAACACAAGCAGCTCTGCTCCAAGCAATGCAGGAACACAACGTCACCACCAGTGGGCAGACCTACCCACTGCCAGAACCATTCTTCGTTCTCGCCACGCAGAATCCGATTGAACAAGAGGGAACTTATCCACTTCCCGAAGCGCAACTGGATCGCTTCATGTTCAACATCCACATCGATTATCCAGAAAAAGACCACGAGAAGCAGATTGTAATGTCGACGACCTCGGCTTATGAAGCCACCTTTAACCGGGTGCTGACCGGAACCGAGATCCTTCAACTTCAACAACTGGTACGGAAAGTTCCTGTGGCTGAATCAATCGTTGACTACGCGGTAGCCATAAGCCGCCAGACTCGTCCTAATAATGACGATTCCCCTCAGTTTGTTAAAGATTGGGTAAATTGGGGGGCAGGTCCTCGGGCTTCGCAATATCTGATTCTAGGAGCTAAAGCCCGGGCGGTTATGTTGGGTCGATCTCATGCCAGCTTTGAGGATGTTAAAGCTGTTGCCAAGTCTGTTCTCAGACATCGAATTTTGACTAACTTTAACGCTGAAGCCGATGGTATTACTAGCTTGGATGTAATCGATAAGCTGCTTGAAATCGAGGTTGATTCGCTAACATAGTCTCCCGTTGTCTACCCACCTTAGCCAATTTGATGGATCATCTTTGGCGACCGAAAACCAACCCGATTGAATGTGACTTTCAGTCATGCAAAATGTGTCCTCCTCTTGCCAATCTGGCCTGATCCAAGATATTAAAACTGGCAAGATTGTCCCCATCTATTTGATTGCCGGGGAAGAGACCTTTTTAGTTAGAGAAACGGTTAAGCAACTGCTAGATCTGCTCTTAGATTCCGGTTCCCGTGACTTTAACCTTGATATTTTTGATGGTTCGCAGATATCAGTGCGGGAAATTCTGAGTGCGGTCGAAGTCTATCCCGTAATTGCTGATTGGCGAGTGGTACTGGTCAACGACCCCGATTTTTTACAGCCCACCTCAACGAATAACTCGATATCTCTAACTCCCGAAACAACAGAAGATACAGAAGATCTTGACACAGTCGGTGCCGAGATTATCGATCCCCTCTTTACCGGCACACCGGCTGAACCAACTGAACCGGTGATAGTAGAAGTTGACGATTTTATAGACCTAGATCCCAAGGAGCAGTTTTTATCCTGGTTGACAGGAACACTACCTAAATTCAGCGTTCTGATTCTCGCTTGTCGACATAAGATTGATGCACGTAGTCGGATTGTAAAAGAGATTCGCCGTCTGGGACAATATGTTGAATTTTCTCAGACCGATAGACCCACGCAAAATGATCCTTTATTTCAACAGGTAAAAGAGCAGGCCACCAAAGCGGGTAAGCAGATTAGCCTCAGTACCTATAATCTAATGCGGCAAAGAGCCGGACAAGACGCCCATCTGATTTTTCAAGAACTGGAAAAAGCCATCTCCTATGTGGGTGATAGAGAGCGGATCGAAGATAAAGATATTCGCGGGTTAATCGCCGAAGTAGTCAACGAGAGCATCTTTGCTTTAACCGATGCAGTGGGACGGAAAAATGTTTCGCAAGCCTTGCTGAGTCTGTATCGGTTGCTGCAAAGTGGCGAAGCCGCTATTAAAGTTAATGCCTTGATTGCACGCCAAATCCGACTCTTGCTTCAGGCACGCCTATTGGTGGAAGAGAAGCTATTGCAAGAAGACGCGGGAAGATCCAATTATCAAGTTTTCAATCAGCGTGTTTTCCAACCTCTAGCTGAAAAGATCAGCCACCGGCTCCCCGAGAGCGCTCAACTTAATTTGTTGAAGCAAAATCCGTATGCAGCCTATAAAATTGCGCAATCCCTTCGGTTCTTCGGCCAGGCCGAACTTGAGAACGCATTAGAAAGCGTACTGCAGGCAGACATAGAGCTAAAAAGTAGCAGTTTGCCCACAGAGCAGATCCTAGAAGAATTGATCTGTGATTTATGTCGCCGACCCGCTCCCCGTTCTCGTCGTTAAGTTTTAGGAGTTGAGGCCAGAAGATTAGCAACAGCCTTAGCTGCCAGGGACGCATCCTGCAAATAACGTGGCGAGTTGGCCACCTTTGCTGCACCTATCACTTTTTCGACTAGCGATTTGGGTTCACCTCTTGTCCACTGGACAATCTGCCGATCCACTAACTCTTGATAGATCTGATCCTGTTTTTGGTAGCGCCATTCAGCTTGAGTCCGATCTACCTTCAGCATCAGAACAGGTTTCCCACTACTGGCCGCTTCACAGACCATTGAAAAGCTATCCTCGGTTACCAGGATCAGATCGGCGTGAGCCAAAATATGCTCAACTTTAAAACCCTGGCTGTTAGTCAATTGTTGGTGGGCAAAAATTGCGATTGGAAAATGATCTGGCTGATCTCTTATGGTAGTGGCGATTAGATCCGCAACTTCAATCGGTGTTCGACGAGAAGTACTGAGCAGCAATTGCCATCCACCGGTGGATATCAATTGGGCTAGTGATTGAAGTAGGTTAACAGTCGTTTGGTAGGCGATCGTATAATAACGGTCTGTACCACCAATTAGCAGGCCAACTTTAGGTCGACCCGTTGACAGATATGGGTGGTCTTCAAGCTGAAAAGTGGCGAGCCTGGCAGGCGTAATTCGGTTGGGAACACCCAGAGTTCGGCAAACATTACTGTACTCTGGCTGATGCCAATACATTCTGGGTAGAACTGCCAGATCAAAGTGAGAGATGCCGAGTGGAGAGGGATAGCGGCAGGTAACAGTTTTAGCCCCTAGCAGTTGGCCCAGCAAAAGATTGATAGGTGCAACGGAAGATCCGGTCGATAAGATCAAGTCGACTGACTCCGGTCGCTGCAGTTGGTCTAGTGATTCGGTAGTCACCGCAGTGGCCAGTAGATACCGAATCAGGCCTTTTCTTAGCGGAACCTGGCCTACTATTCGCGTAACGATTCGCAACAGGTTATCTCGCCACTTGCGCCGGAAATAAACCTCTATCAGTCGATGGTCGCAGTTTTCGAGATGATCCAGGATACCCAGCGACTGGTTGTAGTGCCCCGGCTTACCGTCACTTAGGATAATAATCTGTTTTACGTTTTTTGGAATTGCAGGGTCCGCATCAAGATCTATTTCTATATTGTAGGCACAAAAAAAGCCCCAATATGGGGGCGTGACGACAGTGAAGGTTGAAAAGTTTACCATTGTTGCTTAATTTCGACCCACTTAATGGCCAGCCTAGGGGATAAAGGTGTCTCTATTCTGAAAAGCTTCTTCTTGCATTTCCTGTAATTCCTCCAAATACAATTGATTGTTCGGCTCAGTCTGTAAAGCCTGTAAAAGAGACTTTTCTACCTCTACGTATCAACCGGTATAATGCAGATCCAAGCCAATCGGTTGAAGAAAAGGCCTAAATTTGACTTCAGTTGTGTGGCGATTCGCACCAGTGAAATCGCCACATCTAAGTAACTCCGGTATCAATACGTAACTGTACAGGTTTAGCGTAGGCGCTCAGGTCTTTGGATTGTAGCTAGATAAACCTTTCAAGTACGCTTCCGCCACGGTTTCTAACCCTCCCCTGTTCAGCCGGAACCGCCGCTATAATTTCTGCCGAATACAAGACGACAGCTACTGGCGCAATGTTTATACCAACCGTTCATTTGATTCTTTTCACTGTCTCTTTTTCCACACAACAATAATAGATGATGATTAAGTGCCAACTCAAAGTCTTGGCCAAAATCGCCAATTTGGCAGAAGAGTTATACAATAATAGGTGTCATAGCTCCCCTCTGCTTTTCAACTGAGCGATTTACAGTATTATTATAGTAGAAGGAGTTTCGGCTTTATCACATTTAATTTGCGTTATTTTTAGGTTTTAGAACTACAGATTCAGGTCATTAATAGCGAAAGGAACATGGTGGAACCAATCGATATCGTAGTTGAGGAGCAGAAGTTAGCGCAAAATGATGAGAAATCAGAATGGCTGCGCAAGACACAGGTTTTCGAGCCCACCGATCGAGTCCCTGTTATCATCAACACAAACCAGTGGACTGCTCTGACCGCTAGAAATCGAACGACCGCTGACTACCTCCGTGAGCAGATCCCCTAAACATTAAGTGGCGCCTTGAACATATCTAGGACGACCAGCCAATTCCAAAGCGCCTCTCGTTTCAACCGGATTTTGGATGTCTACGGGGAGTAGAATTCGATATGGACATCATATGGACTGAAAACCAACCACCCAAGTGTGTCCATCCTCTAACCTCTCCGGAGCAGATCGACGGTCTCGTCGTCCCTCATCCTTCGGGTGGTCTGAACGCGAAGAGAATCGAGTGGTACCACGCGATGGTCGATGCTAACCAAAATATTGAAGTCACGCTGAACGGACATCCTCTTGAGGTAACAGTAACGTTAAGCCAGCCCGGGAGGTCCTATCCCCTCGGCATTCGCTCTTGCAGGAGCGAACCTCTTTCTCTGGATGGCCATGGAACCTGAACGTGTTCATACATTAATGCAGATCGTGACCGAAAGCCACATGAACTGCGTTCGGTTCTTCGATGGGATGATGGAGCGAGAACTCGGGCATCCGACCGGACTCGGATGTGACGCTGCAGAGATGGTTAGCGCCGACATGTTCAGAGAGTTTGTTGTTCCTTACTATTTGAAGATATGGAAAGCGTATTCCGGTCCCCGCGGATTCCATAACTGTGGACAGAACGAGCACCTGCTCGATCTCATCAGGGATGAATTACAAATCACATTACACAACGGTTTCGGGTTCTGTGTCGATCCAGCAGTTCTAGCCGAGAAGATGTCGGGGTGTGTCGTTTTGCGAGGAGGGCCGGATCCTTTCTTCATCAAGTCGGAGTCTCGGGATAATATCGGTGGTATTTCGCGGAAGTACATCACGATGCTGGGCATGCATGGAGGTTTCATCCTGAGCTGTGGCGGCGGAGCGGCACTCGGTACGCCCATAGACAACTACCACGCTCTTGTCGAAGCTTCAATGCAATCAGGTTGTGTGATGTAGGTAAATCCAGATTTGACACCCGACTAGTAGATGTGTTATTCTGATTACGGGGTTGGAACATTAGACATTTTCAAAAACAGCACCAGCTATTGAGCCTTACATAACTTTATATTGTTGGTGACAAATTAATAAGGAGATTTAATGTGATTAACAATCGAATGAAATGTTATGGCTTTTACTTTTTTATGGGGATTTTTTCCTGTCTCGCTTTTACTTCTAACTACGCGCAAAATCTAACCGATGGTTTAGTCTTAGCCCTGTCTTTTGAAGATGGTAAAGGAAATACCGCGGTTGACTCCTCTCCCTCAGCCAAACACGCTAAGGTCGATGGTAAAGTAGACTGGGTTGATGGTAAGCATGGAAAAGGAATCAACATTGATGAAAATACTTGGCTAGTAGCACCTCATATTCCGTTTAATGAAAAAGATTTCACTGTCCAATTTTGGTTTAATTGCAAACTCCATAAAGGTGTTGTATTCTCGCAATACGAAAAGAACGCCAAAAATTTGAGCTTGCATTTTCGCTTGCGTGACGCGGGTAGTGTGGATTTGGGCTTTTATAGTAATGACCTTGCCACTAAAGATGGTGTTATAACGTCAAATGCTTGGCACAACCTAACTTTTGTCATGGATGTAACTGCAAAAACGCGTAAGATATATGTGGATGGTGAGGAAAAATCATCTGATAAGCCCGAAACATTATATGCTGCCAAGACAGGCGACACAATCATCGGCGGTTGGAATAGAGTTGATAAAAACGTAAAGAAGGCCTACCAAAAGTATATTGGCAAAGTTGATGAAGTCAGGGTTTGGTCGAGAGTACTCAGTAAAGATGAAATCGCAGCTAGTATGCAAAAAGCCTCATTGATGAGTGCAACATCAGTTGACTCTGAAGGTAGACTGACCACAACCTGGGGACTGTTGAAAGCCAATTAGAGTTTTTTAGTATCAGTAGATCTTACTTTAAACCATGTAACGATCGGAGTTCAACGGCTACAACGAGAAGAATCACAGCGACCTGATACGTTAATAAACGGACTGAAGGTTATTTTTGTGGCCGACTGACGCCAGTGGTTAAGATGCCTCTCCATCAGAAGACAAGGTCTATAGATCAAAGTCAGTGTCGTTTATAGCTTACGGTTGCTGAACTCGCCAGATGTGCTCCCTCCCCGTACCTTTGGCAATTATCCACTGCTTACCGGCAATCGGAGCCGGGAGGGGTATGTAGACGAATGGTACACCTTCTGCTCGGCTGTACGTAGTCCCACGTTCACCAGATCGTCCCGCCCCGTGTCGTGTTGTGGTTGCGATCATGATTGGGAAAATCGCTGCTGGTAATCTCCAAGCGGATCCGGTGACCCTTGAGAAATCGGCAGGCCGTTGGGCCGAGTTTGATACGGAACTCATAGACTGTTCCCGGCTCGATCAACTCCTCTACCTCAAGCGAGTTGCGACGCCGCGCCCACACTATCCCGTAGCAGATCTCGATCGCTGGGCCTTTAGGGTCGTTGTCCACCAGTCTGGCGAAAAAGCCCGTGTCCACTGCTGATGACGACGCATACAGCACTACCTCCGGGTAGCCCACGATCTCCACTTCCTCCGCCAGCACCGGGGTGAGATAGTACAGGATGTCTGGCCGATGCTCCACCAGCCGCCGGTTCGATGGTAAGGTAAACAGATCGCACCCCTACAAGGTCGGCATGGGGTCGACCGGGTCGTAGGTGTATGAATCCGTTACCTCTACTGGGGCCTCGGTGTTCAGCGTTCCTGAGCTGTTGATGGGATTATCTACGCCGTTGCTGTGCAGATAGTAGGGTATTCCTATTATCCCATCGGGCAGCCAGGTATCGGCTGACTTCCATTCGGGCGAACCCATGACGAAATACTTGCAGGCTAGCTCGCGATCCATGCCGTTGGCCACGCCCCGAAGCCAATAGCGAACCAGCGAAGCATGATGTCGTTCTTGTCGAACTCGGCCTGAGGCCCGTAATCGATCTCACCCAACTTGTGCTTCCCGGCACCACCATGGTTGCCCGGAGTGATGATCAGCTTGGTCTGATCCCGCGCGGCATCGGTGCGCGCATGCTGTTGCATCAGCTTGAGATGGGCCATGATGCCACCGCAGTGGTCATACCAGCCGCTAAAGTCCAGATCAGGCATCTCGCCTAGTGAACTTCATCTAACCGCCATGGCTGTTGATTGGGGTGCTGCAGCCAGCCTTCGACGAACTCGGCTAAGTGCTGGGGCAGATAGCCAACGATCTTGATCCATGGTAGTAAGCCAAGCCATCGGCCCTGCTCCAAGTTGGCCCAGATCTCTTGTACCTGGGCCGGTGTATGCGGCTTGGGTAGGCCTTGTCGACGCCGCAAGTCAAGCGCAATCGTTGTGAGCCACCATCGGATGCGCCGGCCCGGGCGGAAGCCGCCCCCAATCCACCTCCGTGAGTTCCAGTGGAATCGTGTCCGCACACATCACCACCAAGCTAGGGGGACGCAATTGTGCCAACTGCCACTGCATCCAGGCATTGTAAGAACTGCCGAAGGTGCCCACCTGCCCGTTGCAGTACGGGCGTGCCGTGCGCCACTCGACCGAGTCGTACCCGTCCTCTGCTTCGCCAATGTTCTCGACGGTAAATAAGGTGTATTGCCCATCTGAGGCATAGCGACCTCGGCTATCTTTTGACACCACAGCATAACCTGCACGCACAAACCAATCGAAGCCCCCTGTTGCCTTGCCGTAGGGCGTGCGGGTAGCAGCCCAGGGAACTCACCGTGGTGTCAGGCCGGAACACATTGGCCCGCAAGACTACGCCATCCCGCACGGGAATGGCCACGTTGCGCTCAATAATGATGCCGAATCGGTTCTCTCCCTCTTCCATAAAGATCTCCTTGTTAGCTGACTTGCTCCGTCACAGACACATGGTTTTCGGTTTTCTCCCCTTTCACTGCCTATAGGTTAACCGTCAGTAACGATGGAAACATCCAATTTAGTTGTCACATCTGTATTTTCTCTAAATATGATCTCAAAATACATAACCGATCCAGCCGTCGGGACCAAAGCAGTACACGTGCCAGTTGGATTAACCCCAAATAATTCTGCCTTTTTTGTCGTCTCGGATCAGGATGCTACCATCCTTTTGCCGCCCATCACCCAGCCTCGGGCTAGATGTCGTTGCTCTTTGAGTAGCAGGTCCTCCTCTTTTCTCCTTGATCAGTCGGATGTGGCCTATAATTGATCTGTGTTACCACTTCCTGTCCCAAGGGATGATCATAGACTTTTTCCAAACACAAATGTTGCTCTTTCTCTAGACTGCCTTCAGTACGGTCAACGGCGATGGCTTCCAAGATCTATGACCTCGGTCGCTGGGATGTGGGTGGCCTGGCGAAAGTCGATACGGCCTCGAGCGGTAGGTTTAGGTCAGGATCGGTTACAATCAGGCGGTATCGGGAATTCGCTAGATCGTTTCTAAGGGTATTGTAATCGCTTTTTTCTTATGTGCCATAATGTTACTTCTCGGCCGGAGGGTTATCTATCTCTCGGCAAAGGAATAACATCCCTTAAGGGGTTTTGAGATCGTTTCTTAGCTGAAATAGTTACAAAAACTTTTCACTTGTTTAAATCAGGGACGTGTTGGCGATCCATCAGGCAAACGTGTTTGGGTCCACTGGATCACTTCGTCTTGGCACGGGTATTTAGCCGCCAGATCTTCGTTAACATCAATTCCCAATCCCGGTTGCGAGTTAGGATACATATAGCCGTTTCTAACTTCGGGTAAGCCCGGGAAAATCTCATAGACCAGGTCAGAAAATCGGCACCACTCTTGAACGCCAAAATTGGGAGCCCATAAATCCAGATGTAAGTTAGCTGCATGACCTACCGGCGAGGTGTCGCCCGGCCCATGCCAGGCCGTCCGGATACCGTACATATTAGCGTGAATGGCCGCATTACGAGCAGGTGTGATTCCCCCCATTTGGCTAACATGCATCCGGAGAAAATCGATTAATTTCCCGGCAATCAATGGTTGCCATTCTCTGGGATGGTTAAACAATTCACCCATAGCGATCGGTGTAGCACACTGTTGTCGTATATGGGCAAACCATTCCAGGTCTTCCGGTGCCAGCGGATCTTCTAAGAAGAACAACTTAAACTGTTCCACATCTTTGGCGAATTGTACCGCATCAATAGGCTGCAATCGTTCATGGATGTCGTGTAACAACTCAACGGCATCACCAATCTCCTGTCGGACATGCGCCATCATTCGTAACATGTTCCGGCAGTATTCTCTCGGATCGAAGTACGCACCATCCAACGCCCCTTCAGGCTGAGTTATCTGAGACGCCTGCCCACCGTAACCACCCATCTGAATCCGAATATACCGATATCCTTGTTCCATAAACGATTGAACACTTTCAGCTACACTTTCAGGCGAATTCCCACCGGCGTGACCATAGACGGCTGCTGCTTCCCGACATTTTCCGCCCAGTAAATCGTAGACCGGTATGCCGGCGATTTTCCCTTTAATATCCCAGAGGGCTTGATCTACCCCAGAAATGGCGTTGTTAAGCACGGGACCATTCCGCCAATATCCATTGACCATTAACATTTGCCAAATTTCCTCAATCCGTGAAACTTCTCTACCAATCAGAAACGGCTTAAGATGTTTTTCGACTGCTGTCACCACAGCCCGAAACCGCTGAGTAAAGGTTGCACAACCCAACCCATACAATCCAGGCTGAGAGGTCGTAATTTTGACAACTACTAAACGAGAACCCGCAGGTTGAGTAGTAATGGTTTTTATATCTTCAATGGTAACGGACATCTCTCGACTCCCTAGCTAATATTCCAAATTATAGAAGGTTTTAATAGATTTCACCATTCTATCAGGAATCGGTATAAACTGCAAACTATTAAGTTTTTAGCCTAGTTGCTTTATCGTAGTTTTCTGCCAAGATGGCAGGCAAACTTTAAGCTAACTTATAGTAACCGATGAGCTAAAATCGATTATTTACTTCTTATATTCTTGCACCGGTAACCACGAAAGGATTACCTGCTTTTACTTACTAATCATCCCTCTAGTCACACATCAGTTGGAAAAATAAGGTTTGAAAGGGAGCGGAATGGGCCGATTGAGAGCGCAACAGCGCTCGACCCAGTCCCATCCCAGGCGAAAATAACTTTTATCACCTCGGCTTTTATGGTCCACCAGATGGCGATAGCCACGCTTAACCACCCAGTTTCCCCGAGTGATTAACCAGACAAAAACAATACCGAAACCCAAGAACAAACGCCCAATACG
>JASMLX010000116.1 GCA_030748495.1 Candidatus Poribacteria bacterium
CGGGATCTTGTACTTAGCCGCATTACGTCTTCTGGCCAAACCAGCTTTATCAGCCGGATGAGGGCAATAGTTTTCTTGGCCACCGTTACGATTTAACTCTGGATAGAGTGACCCTCGGTGGCAACCGACAGATAGAGCAATGTACTTGATTAACATTCCTTGTTCGAATCATGCTGAAATCTGGTCTCTGTTACCTTCCGTCAATGGTTGATACTTGATGTTGGTACGGCTTGTTTCTTGGGTCAGAAGAGCAGACCAATTTCAACCATTGGCTGTCTTCCTCAATCCTACCCATCAAGTGTCGCACTTATTATCTGACATTCGGGAGTGACCAAGTTGTGCACAAGATCCTAGAAAATGGAAACATCGCCGCCAGTATCGACCGGACACACGCTGCTGCTGACAATAAAGACACATACAGGAATAGTGGCCTGTATGGCTTCTTGCCACAGGCCGAATTTGGCGCTTGTTCAGCCTGAGCCTGGGCTATTCACTGTACCGTAGACGCCTTGTTCATCCTCTCCGAAGTTAGAGGAGACGCCATTACCAATCCCAACAACTCCAGCATTGGCGAAGTAGGATTACACCGTCTGAAAATGGAAGGTCGCGAAGTAATCGACAGTTTCTTCGGCTCCGGCAATATCTTCTAGTTTGGTAAAGAGTTAGCCCAAATGTTTCATAAATCATTCTGCAGGGGGTATGACTTCAGTTACTCACTCGGTATTTATGGCCAACAGATGCTTGATCCCGCTTTTACCGACGTTAAATGCCTCAGTGGATGAAAAAACACACCGTTTCCCACCTGAGGTGTCGTTTTTATCCTTACAGGACACAACTATCCATTTCCCTTTCGGGGATAGCTCAAATCTTATTCGGAACCGAGACCGATCCGGCGGTTTCCCGCCATGGCGACGGTGGTACTTGAGGCAGGATTTCCGTCACACGGTGCGGCCATGATTTCACTGGCCATTGGCTGGCAGTTGTAGTTTGATCTGATCTTTGTACTCGACCACAGGCACCGCCAGTTTGAAGCGTCTGAGCATTGGAGAGTTCTGTCTGCTGAAGGATCATGCCTCTCAAGGTGTGGTGCAATACATGGCGGTACGGGAAAAATAGAGACCTAAACGGTTAGCCGGGAAACGGTGATCGGAGGTACGGTCTGAGACCGGGTCTTTTTTGAGGTGCTTGATCTAATTTTCACCCTGTCTACGAGCACAGGACAGATCTCGATAGACGATTTCAGCTGAAGGGCAGATCCAGTGAGGTCACCACCAAACGAGGGTTGTCAGCCAAGCTCATCACCTCCGCCTTGAGAATCACTCAACAGGCTGGTGGACAGCTTAGGGCAACAGACTCGACTTGGTGGCCGGTACGGCTGCGTTTAGGAATCGTTTGTCCCGCTGGTTTGGCCTGACGGCCGCTCCGTTGGTAGATCTAGCAGACAGCATTGATGTCGGGTGCGGCCGGTTTGGCTGGCACTGAGTTGCCCCGGTCAGGCTGAAAATAAAATCGGTATCCAGATCATCCTGGGCCAATGGTATTAATTCCTGCGTGGAGACGGACATTTCTCTACGCAGGGTGATGCGGGTCTCGGGCCAGGCATCACAAAGGTGTTTCAACAACGGCTTGATGATCATGGCCTTTGGGATTCTGGCCGGAATGGAGTACCGCGGTGATCAATTTTCCCCAGAGGTCTTCAAAGAGAAACCGAGGCCGGTCGCCGTGGTGGTGATGGTTGTCAAAGGGAAACTTCCGTGGCCCATTGGGTTTCATCTTCGGCATGGTCTAGGTCCAGAACGATCACTTCGGCAACTTTGGAATAACGGCCGATAAACTGATCTACCAAAACCTAAGCCAGACGATAGAGGTCTCGTGATGTGGCCGCTTCTCCCGGTCGGAAAAGGTGGCCACACGGGCCAGGTCTGGATCTTCTTCGAGAGGGAAACGCCACTCCCATCTTGAACCGAGGGTCTTTGCCAAGTGGATATTAGCATCATTGGCCTCTTCATAGCCACCGGCGATTTGAAAGACGCTTTGCCCCATCAGATCGACCCGTCGCTGGTCAATGTCGGAAGGATGAGGCTGATCATTAAAAGCATCCCTCATTTAATGGGGCAGTTGAATCGCCTGCTCTACTCCACTGAGGATCAGAGGGGCTAAATCCGTAGAGAGCAGTCCACCATTAAAATTAGCGCGGATTGTTAATCCATTGCTTGCAGAGAATCGAAGTTGTGCCGGGCTGGACTGAGTGATGGTGTTTCTCGTTTTCATTCTTCCGAATAGCTTTACCAAAAAGCTTTATCATATCAATTAGTTCAACGATTATCACCCTTTTTTATGGAACATTCAGGCTATAAAAGTCGAATTCCATTTTTCAATTTCACTGTGTTTTGGATCTCAATTGAACAATTCCAATACATCCTATTATTATATATTCTTATCAAATAGGGTTTGTTGTTGATTTGGTGCTCGATTTTACCCGCCAGAATCCCATTTTACCATGAGAGGCAAATCAATTAATGCTATTTCCAATGTGTTTAGCTTTAGGATGGGTAAAGTATCTGGAGCATTGTTATTTAAACCTGTGATGGATAACGAAAGGCCAACATTCGAGGCTCAAACGAGCGTAACAGGCACACCGATTGGAATTCGGGATCCCCAACCACCCAGATCTCAATTGCTGACGGCAGCATGTTGACCACCTGCCTGAAGAAAGCTAATTGTTTTTCTGCTTTGGTCGGTACTTTCCTACTCCGGTGGACCAACTAGACCAGTGGCCAAGTCCGGACGATCTTGGACAGATGGGGTTTATCACTCAAATAGAGGCCGGTCAAGAACCAAGCCATATTTCGAAGACGGGTGCTACGTTCTAACGGCAACCATTGGCCAAGTTGTTGCTTCATTTTATGATATAGCTGAAAGGGATTTGGCTTCTATTTCCTCCGAACGAGGCTTTATCCAACTGGCTTTTTCATTCAAACTGATGTGTCGCTAAATCACCAATGCTAACGGCTAATTTAACTTTAACCAAATTCGTTGCTGCCAATCATAAATACGGTCAGATAGTCCACCGCCTGATGGCTACGACTATGCTCTAGGCGATACCTCCATCTCCACTTAGCTGGCCTTAAAAACGGCACGGAGCCGATCCAGCAGCGGCTAGTCGACACGCTGAAGATATCGATAACAGGCAGGCGGACAAGATGTATCTGTTAGTTAGCTTGAGCGATAGAGACTTACACCTAGAAGACCTAATCAGCTATAATTGCAAGAAACCTATCGGAGGGAATATGATGCGAAAACCAAGTTGGATCTTATTAGCCCTATTGATATTGACCGGGTGTGATGATGAAATTATAAAGGAGGAAAAGAAGCCGAAGGCTGTTTCTGAAACTGAATCTATTGAAATTGAACCACCACTACCTGACAAGATTACCTGGGATAAAGATGGATCCAAAATGGTGTTGATTCTAGCTGGTAAGTTTAAAATGGGTGATTCGAAAAATGAGCCAGAACCCCGGATGAGGGATGCGCGGCCAGTACACCGGGTGGAGTTAGATGCTTTCTACATGGATATCTACGAAGTGTCGGTGGGGCGATACAAAAAGTTCTTGGCTGAGACAGGACATCGCCAACCAGATTGGAACGCTGTTAATGAGTATTCACCCACGGATGAGCATCCGATAGTTTTTGTTAGGTGGGACGATGCTGTTGCTTACGCCAATTGGGCAGGGAAGAGACTGCCTACCGAAGCCGAGTGGGAATACGCTGCTCGTGGCGGATTAGCAGGTAAACGGTATCCGTGGGGAGATGGTGAAGACGTAGCACGAGACCATGCGAATTACAACGGTGTTGGTGGTAAGGATAAGTGGAAGTATTGTTCATCAGTGGGCAGCTTTGAAGCCAACGGCCATGGGCTCTATGACATGGCCGGTAATGTCTATGAATGGTGTGCTGATGGGTATAGCAAAGGCTACTACAAAAACTCACCTGCCAAGAATCCTCCAGGGCCGAACATAGACTCATCCCGGCTGTTGCGTGGGGGGTCTTGGACCAATGATGTTAGTCTTCTGCGAGTGGCCTCTCGCAACCACAATATACCGACTAATAAGAACCGCCTCAACGGGTTTCGTTGCTGTGTGTCAGGATCCGATTATCCTTGAACCGCACTAAGCGTGGACTTTTACAAGCGAGTCAGCCAGGCACGCCTTTACCACTGGTAGAGGAATGGATAATACCAGCCAGTTAGGCGTTTAGTCTTGCCATCAGTGTAGGCTATCCGAGCAGCGCAGCGGATCGAATTTTTGGCGGCTACTTTGGGGTTGTAAGGAACCTCCACTTGTCCTGCGGATGTAAAACAGTATATAAGAAATAGTATCTATATACTGTTTCACTGTTTCTCCCTCTTAGTGAAGGGAGCCTCTTTGGTAGAAAGGGAGGTGATGTTTTTTAAATCACCGATGGGAGTTGACGTTGACGAGATGACAGTCGACGATCCATCCACGCTCGAAATCTACGGCAAATCCCATATCGGGCTTAACATGTACGAACACCTCATCGCCATTAGTCGCTCCAATGTCGTTATATAGTTCACTTCCAACGTGGTGACCCTGTCACACACACAGCCTGGAACGGCCTCTGGTTCTGGGAAGGGAGTGTCGGTGAACTGGAGTACGCTTCAATTGAGTGAGTCCATACGGGACCTGCTGTGCACAGAACGGATAACGTTTCTGTCAGCCACTGTACTGTAAAGCATACGTTCTGGGGCGCTCTGCATGCGTTTCAGTGCTCTCCCATTATTCGAATACAATAGACTGGAAGATATCGGACATGAGGCGATCGACACCCATAAGGCGAGCCCAACTATCAGGCGCAATCATATCAGCCGTGCCCGTACAGGAGTGGTCATCAACTTTCACGCCGGTACGCTCGTCGTTTTCGAAAACAACACGGTTCGGGACTGTGGAGCCAGATTTAAATACAGGAAAACTCTTGGGTACAGATTCAGGGTAACACCTTCCAAGGATCTGAGAACACAGGTGGGCCTTGGATCTATGGAGACTTCACTCTGACTTCGGAGTCGCCGTCCTCCGGGGTCGGTCTGGCAGATAACGTGAAGGTCGAAATCGTGCGGAACCGTTTTGAAGGAATTCCGGGGCCACCGCTGTTCTATGAGCGCATTGGTCCAAACATGGGACTCGGGCACACGACAGACATTCCCGAACCTTTCGACACAGGTCCCGGTCCGGTTAGAATCTATATGCATGAGAATACTTCCGTGAATTGCGGTAATATCAGTATGCATAAGCCAGGAACTGGACAGCCTTGGCAGAACTTCACGGTAACCGAAAATAATATATGAGTAACTATTGCCGAACTAAAGATATACTGAGGAGGAGTTGTAAGTGTCAAATAGAGTGAAAGTCTTAGTTACAGATTATGTGTCAAAAACACTAGAGCCAGAACAAACCATTTTGAACCAAGTAGGGGCTGACCTGATCGTGGCCGAGGACGAATCGGAAGCTACTTTTGTCAAATATGCACCTAAGGTCGATGCGATTCTAACCACTTGGGCTAAGGTTTCAACTCCGGTTATCGAGGCGGCAACCAAGTGCCAGGTAATTGGGCGCTACGGCATCGGCTTGGACAATATCGATGTGGAAGCCGCCACTCAACTGGGGATCGCTGTCACTAATGTACCGACCTACTGCTTGGAGGAGGTCTCAGACCATACTATGGCCCTATTACTTGGGTTGGCACGAAAGATTCCGAGACTGGATCAAGTGGTTAAAAATCGAGGTTGGGATCGAAACATCGGGCCACAGGTATTTCGACTGCGAGGGCGACGGCTCGGTTTAATTGGCTTTGGTAAAATTGCCCAGCTGATAGTTCCAAAAGCCAAAGGATTTAGTCTGGAGATCGCCGCCTATACACCGAGACTAACAGACGAAATGGCCGCCCAACACGGTGTGCAACGCGTTGATCTAGATCAACTAATCACCACTTCAGATTTCATTTCGCTCAATTGTCCTCTAACACCTGAAACGTATCATCTGATCAATGTTGAGCGACTGCAGGCCATGAAGTCAACGGCCTACCTGATCAATACCGCTCGTGGTGACATTATCGACAACGATGCTCTTTATACGGCCTTAACTGAGGGATGGATTGCGGGGGCTGGTTTGGACGTTTTACCCAATGAACCACCATCACCAGATCTCAATCTGCTAGGTCTGGATAACGTTATCATTACCCCCCACTCCGCATTCTGGTCGGAGGAATCGATCTACGATTTGCAAGTGACAGCAGCAAAGGAGGTAGTGCGGGTGTTGTCGTCAGAGATGCCCCATTCGCTGATGAACCCAGAGGTACTCGGAAATGCAGCCTTGCGAGCCACTGGCCTGAAGTCGTGAGATCTTTCCAGGATGCAACTGTCTTGGTGACGGGAGCTTCATCTGGTATTGGCGAAGCCTTTGTCCGAAATCTGGCTGGTCGTGGAGCCAATTTGATTTTAGTCGCACGCTCGGCGGACAAACTGGAACAACTCGCCCAAACGCTTTCTCAACAGCATAATGTGCGTATCGACTGTTTTCCGCTGGACCTAGCTGTTGCTGACAGCCCTGAAACTCTTTTTGAACAGGTTAATTCCTCTAACCTCTCGGTAGACGTATTGGTCAACAATGCGGGAATTGGCTATTGGGGCAATTTTACCGAAGGAGAGATACGCAATTTCCAGCAGATGATCGATCTCAATGTCAGGGCTGTGGTTAGTTTGAGCTATTTCTTCCTGCCCGCCATGATCCAGAGGCGGGGCGGCGGGATCATCAACGTCAGTTCGGTAGTCGGTTTTCAACCCATACCTTACGGTTCAGTATACGTTGGCACTAAAGCTTTCGTCCTGCACTACTCCGAATCTTTATGGGGGGAATGCAGAAAACATGGGGTTACGATTACAGCCTTGTGTCCGAGTACCACCAATACTAATTTCTTCCAGGTAGCAATTCCAGATGAACGCGCGCGAGAAATACGAATGCAGAAAACCCCCAAAACCCAGAGTCCTGACTTCGTTGTCGAGGTTGGTCTTAACGCTTTTTTGCGCGGTAAAAATCATGTTATTCCTGGTCTGGCAAGTTATTTGTCCACACACATTTCTCAACTATCTCTGGTCTTTGCTCGCCGGTTGGCCGTCACATTCGCAGGTTCGCTTTTCGACCCTGATAAATAGCTACGACTAATGTAGGCCTGATTGGCCAATTAGGGGCGTTACAAATGTATGAGTCATGAAGCTAATTCAATTTTAACACATGGGTTTAGTGGTTTCAGGTAACTTGGCGAATTTGATTCGCTTAGAGCTTTGTGCTACAATACGCCACCATTTGCGAGCTTGAATCCGTTCAGCGAGGCAAGTAAAATCCAGTTATGAGTCGACGATATCTTTTGACATTTGACACTGACAGATTACCGTACCTTGAAACCGATTTTCTGGTTATTGGTAGTGGGAGTGCGGGGATGCGATGCGCTATTGAAGCCAACCAACACGGAGACGTGCTACTGGTGACCAAAAGTGCGATCAGCGAGAGCAACACCCGTTATGCCCAGGGTGGTATTGCCGTAGCTATGAATGACGATGACCGCCTTGACTTTCATGTCGAAGATACGTTGCAAGCGGGCGCTGGACTGTGTGATGAAGCCGCCGTCAGAATTATGGTTGAGGAAGGTGTCTCCCGGGTGATGGAACTTATCAATTGGGGGGCTGAGTTCGATAAACATGGAGATCAACGACTCAATTTTACACAAGAAGGTGCACACCAAAAGCGTCGCGTGGTTCATCGTGGTGATGAAACCGGTAAAGAGACAACCGATGTCCTTGTCAACCAGCTGAAATGTCAAGATCGAATTCGGGTGATTGAAAGCTGTTTTGTGGTAGATCTCCTAACTAAAGACGGTGTTTGTCACGGTGTGCTGGCAACGGTCGACCAGGTACTACACGTTATTTTTGCTAAAGCCACTATCCTTTCCACCGGTGGTCTGGGGCAGATCTATCAGTGTACGTCTAATCCGAGCATTGCCACAGGTGACGGTTATGCCATCGCCTGGCGAGCTGGTTGTCAGATGGTGGACATGGAATTTGTCCAGTTTCATCCGACGACACTGTTTCTAGACGGTGCTCCCCACTTCCTCATTTCTGAAGCGGTACGAGGAGAAGGCGGCATTCTCATCAATTCACGAGGTGAGATCTTCATGGCCAAATACCACGAACTGGAAGAACTGGCACCACGTGACGTCGTTAGTAGAGCTATTCTGAACGAAATGGAATTAACAGGAACCCCATGCGTCTACCTCGACATTACGCATCTGACACAAGATTTTATCAAAACCCGTTTCCCGATGATCTACCAAACCTGTACTCACTACGGCCTAAATATTTCCACCGATCTAATCCCTGTCCGTTCAGGTGCGCATTTTATGATGGGTGGGATTGAGACCAACCTCGATACCGAAACACATCTACCAGGCCTGTTTGCTTGTGGTGAAGCCGCTTGTACAAAGGTTCACGGTGCCAACCGGTTGGCCAGCAATTCGTTATTGGAATGTCTAGTTTTTGGCGCCAGATCTGCCCGTTCGGCGGCTCGATATGTTCGTCATCTCGGTGCCTCCATTCGAGTCTCCGTCCAATTTGAGCAACCGGGCACCCCGGCCCAATCCACAAAACTCACCACTGAAGAGGCTAAAGAAGTAATTCGAGAATTGATGTGGCGGCACGTCGGTATTATTCGAAATGGAAACGAGTTAGCGGAAGTGGCCCAACAGTTAACAGATCTGGATGCGAATCCAAGCTGGAAAACAGAATTTAACGATTCGGTCTTCGAATGCCAAAATATGTTGGACGTGGCACGTCTAATCGTTGAAACTGCAATTCAGCGGACCGAGAGCCGTGGTGCACACTACCGCACAGATTTCCCGGATCGAGACGACCTAAACTGGATCAGTCATATTCGTTTGACTGCGTCTGATTGACAAGGCAGTATGCTCCCCGAATCATCGAAGAAGGATGACTGATGAGAACGTTTGTTTTACTCGGCGTAATGCTCGCGGCTTTCGCTTTTGTCAGCCCTATTGCACAGAAAGCGTTAAGCATATCTCTGGCAGTTGTTTTTGCACTACTACTCTTCTTATCCATTTTGTCTGACTTGAGTGACCTCTCTTACCGCCAAGAGCCAGATGACACAGTCGATGATGGGGATATTACGGATTTGGGGAGCCCTGCCTTAGCGGAAGAGGCCGAGTCAATCGTCGCTGAAGTCGAACCTTCTTCAACAAGCGATGATGAAAATTAAGTTTCTGACAGACCTCTCAATCCACGGCCATACGCCGATTGCTGTCGTGGTGAATCCATCAAGTTAACGATTTAGTTCTAATTAACACTCCATAAAATATAGATGCAGACCTGATTCATGAAAGGTCCGTTGGAGCATGAAGTTCGGAGCACCACTAGCCCTCCTTTTCTTGCTGTTGGCGATTCCGATTATCCTTTTGGTGGTTCATCCGGAACTGATCAGTTTTCTTTATCGACGCCGACTAGGGGACGACGAAAACACGTCCACGAATGTCCATTCGTGGTTTTTGATCGGCTTGCGGTTACTTTCTGTTTTTTGCCTGATTTTGGCACTGGCACAACTCTATCGCTCAATGGTCTCCAACCAACGGTCGATTGCGCTAGTAATTGACCTTTCTGATAGCATTCCCACATCTGTTCAGCAATCGACTCAACAATATAGCAAAAATGTGAGACAGCGGTTGACGGACAATGATACCGTTCAAGTGGTTGTTTTCGGTCAGCGACCAGCCCTGGTCTCTGATTTATCTGCTGTGCATAGTGTTAGCATTGATCGGTCAGCGACCGATATTGCGGCTGCATTGCAAATAGCCAGTTCTACTTTTTCTCTCGAGGCCGAAAAACGCCTGGTTTTACTCACTGACGGCCAACAAACCCAAGGCGATTTAGAGACGGCACTGGACCTACTAGCGGCTAGCCAGATTCAGACCTTTGTGGTACCACTGAACCTGTCTTCACCCCCAACTAAGGAGTCATCAGGCCTACAGGCACAACCACTAGAGGTTATTGTCCACGATCTGCAAGTGCCAACAACTCCACGGCCATCGGAACAGTTTCGACTCCGGGCACTCATCGAGAGCAACGCCGAGACTGAAGCCATAGCTGAGCTTTGGCAGACTGACGGATCGACTCAACAACCCATCATTCAAAACTGGCGGCTACAGTTGAAAGCGGGGAAACAGGTAATCCAATTCCAACACCGTATAGACCGGCCAGGCTACTACCAGTTTCAATTGAGCTTATTAGTAGCAGACCAATTCCAGGAGAACAATCAAGCTTTAGCAGTTACATATATTGCCACCGAATCACCAGAGATCCTGTATGTGTCTCGCACGGGCAATAGCACATTTTGGCCGATCTTGTCCCAAGCCGCCAACTTCAAGGCAACCCAAATTCCATCGACCCGGTTTCCGCGAACCTTACCGGGCTTACGACCTTATCATGCCATTATCCTCGACAACCTACCTGCCAGTGTGTTTTCAGACTCTCAACTAAAAGTGATCCAAAACTACGTTGGTCAAGTTGGTGGCGGTTTAGCTGTCATCGGTGGGAAACAGGCTTTTGGATTAGGCGGCTATCACGGCACGCTGCTGGAGACAATATTACCCGTAGAAATGACACCCAAACAGCGAAAGAGATCAATGGCAATGGTCATGCTATTAGACACCTCAGGCTCAATGGCCAATCAGGTGGGTGGGTATCAGAAAATCCATCTGGCACTGGAGGGTGTTCGGTCGGCCGTCATGGCAATGGATAAAACCGATCAAGTCAGTGTCATCGGCTTTGCCGAGAAGATTCAACACGATATTCCCCTTACCACCGACCATTTATCCGTAATTCGCGCATTGAGACGGTTTCAACCTTCGGGAGGGACACAAATGCTGCCCGCGCTTGAACAGGCTTACCAGCGATTGCAAGCAGCTAGTGCGAAACAGAAGCATTTGCTGATTTTGTCGGATGGAAAGTCGGATGGGGATTTCAATCCACTAATTCAAAAAATTGTGGCAGCACAAATTTCGATTTCGACTATCGCCGTTGGCGATGCGGCGGAAGCCTTTCTGCGAAGTTTGGCGACCGTTGGACAGGGGAGTTATCGGCACGTTAAAAATACCACCCAATTGCCCCGCATTTTAGTTGATCAAGTTCGCCAAAGTCGGAAGTACGCTGTGGAAGAACCAACCCAACCGATTTTTTCCGATTTAAGTCCGATGCTGACCGGAATCACATCTCTACCGGAGCTAGATGGTTACGTGGCAACCAGTGCCAAAGACAATGCTCAGGTATTGATCGAGTCCGACTCTACTGATCCAGAAAACGCAGGGCAACCAATTCTGGTCTGGTGGAACTATGGGTTGGGCAAAACCGCCGCCTTCACTTCAGATACCGGTGGGCGATGGTCGCACAATTGGCGGGCAACGAATAGCGAAACCTTTTCTTGGGATCGGTTTTGGATTCAATTGCTCGGTAGCGTGGTCAAATCTGCGGCCAACTCCGACTTTGAGTTACAGACGCAAATGATAAATGGATCTCGAGGAACAGAAGGGGTCGTCCGCTTAGAAGGTCAGTTGGGTAATACACTTACTGCGATTGTAGCATGTCCGAATGGAGAGCAACTTTCTGTCACTCTTCAGCGAATCGCTAAAGACCAAGCACAAGGCACATTCCCTTTAAACCAGACAGGGATCTATACCGTTTCAGCAGAGGTTGATGGACAACAGCAGATTTCATCTTTGGTCGTCTCCTATCCGCTAGAATATCGGTACCTGACCGGCAACCGGCAACTTCTCGGCCGAATTGCTTGGCGAACCAATGGCATACTCAATCCATCGGTGGATCAAATCACAACTCCTGCCAGGCAAAAAATAACCCGACAACACTATCTGGCTCGACCTCTGTTGCTCATCAGCTTACTGGTTTTTGCAGTTGAACTTGTATGCCGCCGATGGCTACCCTTCCAACCCAAACGGCCAGCGATTGAAAGCTCGACTAATCAGGAGCGTTTAGTGCCGCCACAACCTATTGTGGAAGGCGGTAACTCGTTGCAGACACAACCCTCTCTCGCTCAACTGCATGTTGACCAACTGCTATTTGCTAAACGACGGGCAGCCCAATCTGAGGAAGATTGAATAAATACTCTAGAGTTGTCACTATTGAATTTGGTCTTGGATGTAACTTTAGTGGCAGAAGATGCCTCCCGGATTGACAAAGGCGATGAAGCGCATAACTTTACTATCCTTTGTCGAAGAGCTTTAAATCGGTTGCAGCCGGAGAATTCACTCAGGTTTGGGATGGGCTGCAAGCAACTGTTAACGGCTTTCGATGAGTGCGACCTTCTCACTGTTCTCTTGTCCTTTACAAGTACAATTCGGCTAGGGTGGGCCCGACCTTGAAGGCCAAGTGGGGTTATGCTATAATTGTCAATCGATAGCAGTGCCCGTACAGATCGGGTAATTCAAAACTCACCCTTAAGGAGTCGCAAGGCAGGGACAAACGATGAAATCTTCCAGAGATCTGATCGAAGAAGCAAGAAAAGAGATCCCGGAACTATCGGCCGCTGATGTTAAACAAAAACTAGCGTGCGAAGACAACTTCGTTTTGCTCGATATTCGAGACAACGACGAATATCGTGCGGGTTACATCCCTGATGCACTTTATATCAGTCGGGGAATGCTGGAGTTCGAGATCGAAGACTACGTCACCGACCGTGATCAAGAGATTGTCTTGTATTGTGCGGCTGGCGCTAGATCTCTGTTAGCTGCACAATCCCTCAAGTCCTTGGGGTATACCCGGGTTATCTCGATGTCCGGAGGGTTTCGGGATTGGTCAAATGCCGGTAATCCAATCGCCAAACCGGTAGCTATGTCTGCTGAGCAACTGGAGCGGTACAGCCGTCACTTCATGTTGCGCGAAATTGGTGAAGACGGTCAAGCCAAGCTGTTGTCGTCACGAGTCTTGCTAATCGGTGCAGGCGGGCTAGGCTCTCCGGCCGGCGTCTATTTAGCGGCCGCCGGAGTTGGCACCCTCGGCGTAGTCGATTCAGACGTTGTAGATCTCAGTAATCTACAACGCCAGATTTTGCACCAAACAGCTGATGTTGATAAGCCAAAAGTTGATTCGGCTATCGAGACCATTAAAGCCATGAATCCCGACGTCAACGTAATTCCCCATCCCATTCGTCTAGATGAAAGCAACGCAATGGAGATCTTCGCTGACTACGACGTCATTGTCGATGGTACCGATAATTTTGCCACCCGCTATCTGGTCAACGATGCAGCAATCTTGGCTGATAAACCCATTGTTCATGGCAGTATCTTCCAATTTGAGGGGCAGTTGACGGTTTTCGACGCAACCCAAGGTCCCTGCTATCGTTGCCTGTTCCCCTCACCACCACCACCCGGCATGGTGCCTGGCTGAAACGAAGCAGGTGTACTGGGCGTGCTCCCAGGAACAATTGGTGTTTTGATGGCTACCGAGGCTATCAAGTTGCTGTTAGGAACTGGAAATTCGTTAGTGGGTCGTTTGCTGACCTATGACTCGATGTCGATGCAGTTCCAAGAGTTCAAGATCAACCGTGATGAATCCTGTATTGCTTGTGGTTCTGATTTGAAACTGACCGGGTTACTACTGGACTACGAAGCCTACGCCGAAACAGGGCATCTAAATTTGCCATCTCACTAACCGAAGGCTCTGACTTAAACTGTCATGGCTTGGGTCGAAGTCAACCTCTCAGCCATTCGTCAGAACGCTTTAGCCGTCAAGTCTCATATTGATTGCCGTCGCTTAATTGCTGTTGTCAAAGCTGACGCTTACGGTCATGGGCTACTTCCTGTGGCACAGACACTCACTAATATCGCGGATCTACTGGCGGTAGCGACGGTTTCTGAAGCGGCTGAGTTGCGGAAGAATCAGATCCACTCTCCGATCTTAACTCTTTACAGTAATCGGCTAACAGAAGTTGAAGAGATTGTCGAATACGACCTGCAACCGACCGTCTCCGATCCCCAATTATGCCTGGCGCTCTCCCATCTGGCAACAGCTAATAACAAAACCGTTCAGTTCCACGTTAATATTAACACCGGCATGAACCGCGACGGCGTCCGGTGCGAGCAAGCAGTAGCCTTCATCCGTTGGGTAAGGTCGCTGTCCGGGATTTCTATGGCGGGTGCCTTTACCCATTTGGCGACCGCTGAGGTATGTGATTCACCCCAGGTCGATAGGCAACTGGATTGTTTCCAGGCTGTCCTTTCAGAACTCTCAGATCAGCAACTTCGGCCACCACTGGTGCATGTTGCTAATAGTGCCGCTGCAATGTTGTATTCCAAGGCTTACTTCGATGCTGTTCGTGTTGGATTGGCACTCTACGGTATTCCCCCCGTGCCATCCCGGCCCACGCCAATCCCGTTGGTACCGGCCTTAGTTTGGAAAGCCAACGTCATTGCTGTACAACAGATCAAGGCTGGAGAATCTGTCAGCTATGGAGGGGATTATACCACCACAGCCGACCAGCAACTGGCGACCGTACGAGTCGGCTATGGTGACGGCCTCCCTCGTACCTTGTCGAATGTGGGTTGTATACTGATAGCGGGAGAAGCCTGTGCGATTGTCGGGCGCATCTGTATGGACGTTACCGTTTGTCGTTTAAAACCAAACAGTTCTGTTCAGATAGGAGACGAAGCTGTTTTGATTGGCCAACAGCAAGGGGTTGAGTTATCAGCCCATCAATTTGCAACCCAAGCAGGAACTATCGTTTATGAAAGCCTAACACGGATTTCAAAGCGCGTTCCACGTCAATATACCGGTATTGAAACGGAGGAATAGCTATTGCGCGATTTCACCATTTCTACTGATTAAATTGAGAATCTTGAGACCAGTACTTTTGAAGCTAGAAGTCAGAAATAACCTTTCACACCTCATACTTCTGAAACAACCCGGCTGAAGATCAGACGTAACTGATATCAAAACCGGGTTAATTTTCACCAAAAGGAGAAATAATGACACAACCAATTTTAATTGGCGGAGAGTGGCGGCCTGCTGATGCGGTCAGTAACTTTCAACCGCTTAACCCACAGACTAAAGAACCGACGGGTGAAGTCTATCCAGTTAGTTCAGTATCTGATGTCGATCAGGCTGTCAAAATAGGAGCGGAAGCCTCAGAACAGCTATTATCTGTTTCGGCAAACAAGATCGCTCAATTTCTGGATCTTTACGCTGACCGAATCGAAACTAGAAGAGACGAGATCGTCGAGATGGCGCATCGAGAAACGGCATATCCGAAAGAGACCCGCTTGGATGGCATTGAATTACCCCGAACTACCGACCAACTTCGCCAGGCCGCTAAGTCAGCACGAGATAGATCCTGGACGCAACCGGTCATCGACACCAAAGCTAATATCCGATCAATTTACGCCGCCTTAGAAGGACCAGTGGTGGTTTTTGGCCCCAATAACTTTCCGCTTGCCTTCGGTAGTATATCAGGTGGTGATTTCGCGGCAGCTATCGCTGCTGGCAATCCGGTAATTGCTAAAGCTAACTCTTCACACCCGGGCACCACCCGGTTGTTTGCGCAAGAGGCTTTAGCAGCGGTACAGGACTTAGATCTACCAATTGGTATGGTACAACTGATCTACCGAACCTATCACGATGTTGGAGAACGACTTGTCTCGCATCCGTTGGTGGGGGCAACCGGTTATACTGGGTCTCGAAGTGCGGGGTTGGTTCTTAAAAATGCGGCCGATCGGGCGGGTAAGCCAATCTATCTGGAATTGAGTAGTATTAACCCGGTCGTGATCTTACCAGGAGCCTTACAAGAACGATGGGAAGATCTCGCTGAAGAATTCGTTAGTTCCTGTCTACTTGGCACAGGACAGTTCTGCACCAACCCTGGTGTGGTAATTTTGCAAAAAGGACCAGAGACAGAGACATTTATCCAAAGCCTGATCCAACGGTTTAGAGATGCACCTGTCGGTACCTTACTCGGTGAAGGTGTAGAAAAAGGCATGGTGGCAGGTGTTCGGGCTTTACGGAATGCTGGAGCTGAACTGTTAACAGGCGGGCAATCCGGCGGTGGAACTGGATTTTGCCACCAAAATACGCTGTTGCAGGCAACTGGCGTACAGTTTTTAGCTAAATCCGAGACTTTACAAGAGGAAGCCTTCGGTAACGAGAGCCTACTGGTGTTAGTGGACGATTTGGATCAAACCTGCCAGGTTTTAAGATCACTGGAAGGTAACTTGACAGGAACGATCTACTCAGCCCAGAATGGAACAGATGATGTCGCCTATGATCGTATCGCCCCCATTTTACGACGGAAAGTTGGTCGCCTATCAAACGACAAAATGCCTACCGGCGTGGCGGTCACTCCAGCAATGAATCACGGTGGCCCATTCCCAGCGACAGGCCATCCCGGTTTTACCGCAGTCGGAATTCCGGCGGCCATTACCCGTTTTGCTCAGCTACAATGTTTTGATAATGTTCGCCCTAGTCGCTTGCCGGCAGAACTTGAAGACGAAAATCCACTTGGTATTTGGCGCTTTGTCGATGGAAAGTGGACTAACTAGGTCTGCTTGTTTCGGATTTCCTTCGACCTTCGATCGGGTCCCCAATCAGGTTAGGAGCATGTTTTACGATGGCTTCCCCTGTATGTCGAATCAGCTTCTGAGGCAGATGCATCCACCACCGATCTTTTTAGATGAAACAAACGAATCGAATTCAGATTGTGTCAACATGTTCTCTATCCCGATTGGGGAATCAGTCTTATCACAGAAACCCTTGTTCTTCGCCGGAGGAAAATCCAAATCCCTCTGCCTGGTTACTAGAAAAGGGGTTAGCAATCTCATACATGCAGGCATCAAGTCGGATAGAAGGATTATGAACCTGAACTAGAGATCGATTTTGTATGGGAAACCTACCAAGTTGAGAGATTGGGCAATAGGCAAATGAGCCAAACGCAAACCACTGATAATATTTTTCATCGAGTTCTTCGGGAGAGGTGGAAACAAATTTCATATGGCCGAGGGGTTTATCTCTTTGACACGGAAGGCCAACGCTATCTCGATGCCTGTGCTGGGGTTCACGTCGTCAGCATTGGTCACGGTATTCAAGAAATTGTCGAGGCCATGGCTGAACAGGCGAGCAAAGTTTGTTTCACTTATAGCCGTTTCATTACGCAACCGCAGATTGACTTAGCTCAGCGGATTGAGTCCCTGACACCAGGGGAACTGAACAGAGTATTTTTTGTCTCTGGTGGTTCTGAGGCGACCGAATCAGCCATAAAGATGGCACGAAAATATCATCTTGAAACCGGAAATCCGAAAAAATACAAGGTAATTTCCCGCTGGCAAAGCTGGCACGGAAACACGATTGGGGCACTTTCGATGTCTGGACGAACATCTTGGCGCAGTGACTATGTTCCCTACCTTCTCAACTTTCCGCATATCCCTCCGCCTTACTGTTATCGTTGTGATTATCAGAAGACGTATCCGGAATGCCAGTTGAGTTGCGCTGATGAACTTGAGCGTGTGGTCCGGCAGGAGGGTAGTGAATATATTTCTGCCTTTATCGTTGAACCCGTCCTCGGCACCTCCGCTGCTGGTGCGCCCCACCAGCGGACTATTATCCCCGTATTCGAGAAATCTGCAACGAGTATAATATCCTGATGATTGCCGATGAGGTAGTGACAGGTTTTGGTCGGACAGGACGCAATTTTGGCATTGAACATTGGAACGTTGTACCGGACATTATATCGGTCGGAAAAGGGTTGAGTAGCGGTTATACACCTATTGCTGCCACTATTGCAGTTGAGAAAGTCTACGATGCTATCTATAAAGAATCAACATCCTTCATACATGGACACACTTATGGTGGAAATCCGCTTTCGTGTGCAGTTGCGTTAGCGGTACAGAATTACATTGAAACACACGATCTTGTTTCGCAGTGTGCTCGAATGGGGGAATTGATGCTGGACCGTCTGATGCCACTTCAAGAACTACCGATTGTCGGCGAGGTCCGCGGCAAAGGGCTACTGATCGGTATTGAATTTGTTGCTGATCGAGAGAAGAAAGTGCCGTTTGCCCCTCTTCAAGGCGTGACGGAGATGATAGTTGACTCGATTTTTGAAAAAGGGGTTTTGGTAATGCCTGGCGCTCCGGGGCTAATTGATGGTGTTGCCGGGGACCATATTGCCATCAGTCCACCTTTTACGATTACGGAAACGGAAGTCAATCAAACGGTGGAAGCTGTCAAGGAAAGCATCATTGAGGTCTCAACCAGATTGGGATACTAACCAGATTACAGAATCAATGGTGCTCGAAAAATTCAAGATTCAAAGAAACCATAGGTTTGAAATCCGAACGTAATTCCAAGAAGATTCCAAAAACAACCCATCGCATACTCTCCTACGATGAGCCCAAAGAAAAAGGGCGTTGCGTTACGGTAGGCTTTGAAGTGGCCGTGTTTTAGAATAATCCACTTTATCCACCAACTTACCCAAAAAGAAAACCAGATGTAATTGATCACCCATCCGCTGGTGGATAGAGCGTATCCAACCGGATGCAATGGCCACCATAAAAATTGGAAGCGGAGAAGCATCATAGTTATCGAGAAGGTCAAACCAAGCCCAATGAAGACGAGCTCAGGAAGATTGGTGTTATTTGGGTAGTGGATCCATCCTGCAAGCCGACGAAAGGATTCCCACGGTATGCCGACATATCCTGTAAACCCTGAAGCGACCCCTGTATTGTAAGCGGAAGACAGCAAGGCCCATAAAGCAGAAACAACCCCAACTATGGTGGCTATCATCATCGCGATCGCAAGTCTCCTGGGGCAGATGCCAACACGTTGGGCTATCTTGAAACCTTCCAACTGATGTGGCATTGGGTGGCTTGCGAGTGCCCGGTCGGTAAAGTACAGATAAGTTAGCATTGTCAGATTCCCGCCACCCAAACGTCGTGTCCCCAATGTCGTCACGAGAATGGTATCCGGTCCAACCCACCCTAATTCATGCTGCGGGGGGCCGAGTTCTGCTCGTATTCTGGTAACAGTCATCTCTAAACTGACCAACAGAACGAAGAAAGCAGTCGCTATCCAAAAAGACATTCCACCTGCCATGCAGAATATGACTAGGAAAGATAACCCCGACAGAACCCCTATCAGCACCAGTCGATGGTTTTCCGATTCCGTTTGAGGCTGCTCTGTTATGGTACGAAAGCCCAACGGCTGAACAAAAATACGCTTCAAATGCCTGCGGGTCAACCATAATGCGATGAGGAAAAGACCCAGCCATCCCCCCGTCGTTTGTTGATTGAAATAGGGGAAGCCAGGAAGACTTCGCCATCCGATGACGCTGGCCGTGACGCGTTGTGCCTTGGCGAAGAGATAGAAAAACCAAACCGAGAAGGACAAATCAAGTGGAATAAAAAACACCAGGCCAATAATCCACGGATAAATTACGACGGGCATCCAGCCAATGGCACTAAAAGGTTTATCGGTGAACAAATGACCAATCGACGTCCGTAAACGCAGATTGGGTAGTATAGGATAGTGAAAATGCAGCCCATTGAATAGAGTAATCACTACGGTCAAGCTAAATCCTAATAGAAACAGTCGGTTTGAAAACAGAGCGCTCCCGGTGCCGTTTCGCGTTAACTCTAACGGTAATTGAATGATTGGATAGGAAAGTTTTTCGTGTTCTGTCCAAGCCTTCCTGACAAGGAGATTGATACATAGCAGAGTGAATATCAGCACAATGGCAAAGCAGGCCCATAAGACTAGCGGTTTCAGCCAAACGATGATGTGTTCTAGAATATAAATACTGGACTCACCTTCATAGAACCCATGTAAGGCGATTTTGTCCTCGACCACCAACCAGCCGGGCACAAACTGAAAGAACAGTTTAGACCATTCGTTTTCAGGCGTAGCGAACCAAAAAGCGTGTCCTAATGACAATATCAGATTTTCGAGGAAATTGTTTCCCGCTACGCTAGACCCTAAGCATAGCATCACGTAGATGGTAAGCAATTCTTTTTGCTTTAGCATGATGTTTGGTGTAAATTGCTTGGTCAGGGCGTTGAGTCCAATAAGAACTAATAGGGTAAACGTAACATTGAAAAAGAGAGAGACGATGGTCAAATAGGTCGTGCCCCAAACGGCTTCACTTTGAACTACCCAAAGGCAGTTAGGTGGAATTAATATGCAACCGATAGCTAAAGCGCGTAAGGTAACGCCAGATGATATTTTCGCCATTTGTTTTTCCATGGTGACCTTTTCTCCCCACTGAGTCACAGATTCGATTAAGGGTACTCAGAAGTACATCGAGAAGTTTTCACCCGCAGGATGTCGATTTATATTAATAGTTCGTAGACCCATACGTGTATCAACTCTATGATAAACCAATGTTATACCACAGGATGTGCTATATAACACACCCCTCAGTTGACAGCGATACCTTTGCAAGGATATGCGTTGTCCTTTGATATCAGCCTTCTGTCTTATTCCGCAACTACGAGATGTAACCGTTTAACCACATGAAATAGAATAGCCTGTTTTGTGCAGATTCGGAAGTACGGTTTCAATTCATCGACTCTTTGAGCGAGTGTATTCGTATTGTTAGTTTTTGGGTCTGTTCTGCTAAAAAATACAGCTCGAGTTGAATGTCGTACCTTAAAGCCTCACCTAGACTCGATCAAAGACCACTTCCCATACAAGAAACTTAGAAATAGCGGTGTTTTTGCGACTCAACTCCGTTAAACCCATTGAATACCTTTATGTACAGACATTTGCAATTTTTGGGCTTGATCCTTGACACCTATATAATCCCTCTCTATAATCTCACAGTAAGGAGTTGATTTTCACTATATTAGACTTGATCTCATTTAAGAAATTGCACGCAACTTTCCTCTTTTCATTTGATTTACTTTCCCGCTGCTCGCATACTCATTCTAAAGTTGTGTCAACCAGCCACTATCGGCCGCACCTGATCTTCAAAATCTTCCCTCCGATGGCGGTAAATATCACTGATTATGTTGCCAGGCTTGAGACCTCCAATAGCATCTTCCACCTCAACCCGGATGGCAGAAACTTCTCGATTGAAAGACTTATCTTCGGCCCTGCCTTCTTGTTTTTTAACTTCTTTCTAAGTTGATAGGTCATAATAACAGCGGCTGGAAGATAGCCTTGGTAACCCATGTCTGGCCAAAGCCGACTGACGGCAGGAAAGACTGGAATCTCTTCATTTACCATCTTCTTGTGGTGACTGCAGCCCGGATGACTTTTTCCGATAAATAAAATATTATGTCCACTTTTACTGCTTCACAGTATTTTTAATCCTATGGCGCTTCTTTTTTTCCACTGTAGCCTTGTTTGGGCTTGGCCGAGTCTTTTGGACCTCTGATATTTCTTTCAACCCCATCAATGATGAAGGACAATTGCGGGCATATTTTCAACAGTTGATTGATGGAAGCAATCGGTTTCTCTGGTCTGCCAGCCCGGACCGGGAGTTGTTTTTCCTCAGCCAAAGCGGTCTCAAGTACAGGTGTTAGGCGATGCAGCCATTTACAAAGCCAACTTTGCTGTCCTGCCAACAACAGTCCCAGAAGGTCCTGAGCAGGATAGACACCAAAGTAGACTAGAATCAGGATCAATAAATCTTCTGAATTGAGTTTTGGAGTCCTAGCGGCACCTGTTTTTGGTTGACGTTTGTCTGGTGCAACCACAACCGAAGAAGATTGATGTGTTTTC
>JASMLX010000117.1 GCA_030748495.1 Candidatus Poribacteria bacterium
CCGCAGAAAAAAAGATAATTGTCGGTAGAACTCGGAATGCCAGGTTCAACATCGGTGCTTCGACCGTATTGGTGACGAAAGATTGGAAAAGAAAGTCCGACCCTTTATCAGAGTAGGCTAGGAGATTGGTAAAAAAGCCGCCGAAGAAACGAAAAAATACTTCGCCAACCCTGAAGTTACCAATTCGGAGATAGAGGATGAAAACGGCAAAAACAACCTGTAGGCCAATGCCCCACAACACCGGCCGCCAGCTAATCGCCTTCCTATCAGTACTCATCAGATAAGCACAACCTAACAGGAAAAAAATACCTATTAGGCCAAAAAATCGTTCCATTCTACTGCTCTATTCCGGCTTGGATTCACGAGTGCAACATTTAAGGCGAAATGAAACTACTCTCAATCCGTTGGTTTCCTGTGCGTTTCTCTGGATCGCCAGGGAATACAATTTGACGCAAAATGCTTGAGAGCACCACTCTTGACGATGATTGCGTCGGGGCGAAAAACTGTCGCGTACATCGTCAGGAGGGAGATCACGTCAAGAAGAGACCGGTATCCGGACAATCCTGACATGTCGATATAGATCTTTGTGAACTGCTTGTCGATGTCGAGTGCCGCACGCACATCGAACGCATCGAGAATTTCAAATCGAATGTCTGGATGTCGCTGACGAGCCCGCTCGATACAGACTCGACTAATGTCAGTTCCGATCACCTCTTTACATTGGGGTGCTATCTGCACGGTGGTTGTGCCCCATTCGCATCCGATCTCCAGAACTACGTCGTCCTTGTTGACCCACTCGGAAATGGATTCTCGATACTCTTTGACACCTCGAGTGCTGACGAACTTGGTCTTTAGCTTAAATTGCTTTTCATTGGCCATGTCATCCTCGTTTCCTCACGATGAATGAGGCGGCTAGGTTTACTACGATGGGCAATGACGCCTCGACATCGCTTGGTTACGCTTCGCGTATCTTTATTCCATTCCTGCCCAACAGTTATGGTAGACAGAAAATTGTCCATCTCTTGCCTTTATCTCATGGAATAAAGTTCATCTATTCTTATGAGCTGACATTTCCCATATGGACCTGCTCATGGGCAGGATTTCGACTATTGTAACGACACACACTGACGAACTCAAGACGGGCTTTACTCAGGACCCTCTTTTAGTTATTTGTGTCCTAATAGCCCTCTTAGGCAATCGTTAGTCCTCTCCGTGCTAATTTTTGGGCTGACCATCACCTCGATTTTCGAGTCATTTCGATTCCGGCCAGCTTCGCCTTCGTTATGTTGGTACAAATCCAGATTCCGATTTGGCGGAAGTAGGCACTGGGCTATCGGGTAGTCTACAACGGGGTGATGTATCGGCGTTGCAAGCAACGTCTCTATCCTTCAATTTAGATCTACAGCCGTTGGCTTGGAGAGATCGCTATCTGCTCAATTTGAATGTGAGCGGTTTCCCCGTTGATGTCATGCTGTTTAGCAAAAGCCTTTTTACCTTTACCCTCGATCCTGCTGGAGTCTCTGCTCACACTTTGGTTCTCGGACGTGGAAACGATTACTTCGGTTGTTAGTGTCTCCGATAGAATATAGTCTTGGTGTAGGTCAAAGGCCTGATGAACAGCAGGTGTCGATTGGATCGAGAGCCTGATTCGATCTGAAACGTTAAAATCGGCTGCTTTGCGTTGTTGTTGTATCTTATTGACCAGTTCACGGGCAAAGCCTTCCAGAATCAGATCTTCAGTTAGTTCAGTACTCAAGGCGACAAATTTTTGCCCAGCTGTTTCGATTGTATAACTTGTTGTTCCTGCTGAAGTCAGTTCAATCTCCTCTGGCTGGAGAAGGTAAGTTTGTCCATCAACGACCAATTCTGCTTTCCCGTTTTGTTCCAAAGCCCTTTTAACGGCGATGGCCTCGGTTGTTGCCAGGGCCTGAGCGATCGCCTGAACACCCTTCCCGTACTTTGGACCTAGAGTGGAAAAGTTGGCTTTGGCCATATAGCTGGTAAACTGGTCGACGCTCTCAGCAAAACCGACCGATTTGACATTGAGTTCATCAAAAATGAGATCTTGAAGCCGGTTGACGGCGGATTGTTGTTCGGTATCTAAGCCACCGATTTGAATATTTGATAAGGGTTGGCGAGTTTTGATGCCTGACCGATTGCGAGCCGCTCGGCCGAGGACGATCACCTCTCGAACCAGATCCATCTGCTGTTCCAAGCCGGTGTCGATTTTGTCGCTGATGTTAGTATCAGTAGTGGGGAATTCTGCCAGATGAACGCTTTCTGGAGCAGTGGTATCGATGGCACAAACCAGATTTCGATAGACCGCATCTGCCATAAAAGGTGTAAAGGGGGCCAACAACTTTGAAACGGTTACTAGGGACTGATAAAGCGTGATATAGGCAGCCTGCTTATCGATTCCGGCTTCAGCCCCCCAGAAACGATGCCGCGACCGGCGAACATACCAATTGCTCAACTCGTCGACAAAATCGGCAATGGCCCGCGGTGCATTGGTTAAATGGTAATTCTCCATTTCAGATCTGACCTTCTCAACTGTGGAATTGAGCTTGGACAATAGCCATTGATCCATAATGGTTCGTTCAGAAATCGGTGGGTGATCCAACAGATCTATCTGATCCAAATTGGCATACATGACAAAAAAGCTGTAGACATTGTGCAATGTTCCTATAAACTTTCGCAAGGCCTCGTCGATCAATTCCTCCTGGAAAGCACGCGGCGTCCAAGGGGTACAGGAGGTATAAAAGTACCAGCGCATGGCATCTGCCCCCTGCTTATTTAGAATATCCCATGGATCGACCGTATTCCCTCGACTTTTGCTCATCTTGGTGCCATCAGCGGCATTAATTAGTTCTAGGCAGAGCACGTTTTTATAGGCAGGCTTATCGTAGAGCAACGTGCCGGTGGCTAACAAGCTATAGAACCAGCCGCGCGTCTGGTCGATGGCTTCGGAGATAAAATCAGCGGGATAGCTTGCCTCCAGTTTTTCCTGATTCTCAAATGGGTAGTGCCATTGGGCAGTATGGGCAACTCCGGAATCAAACCAGCAATCGATCACATCTTCTACCCGTCGCATCGTACCTACACACTGAGGACAATCAAAAGTAACATCATCGATATGAGGACGATGAAGTTCAAGATCTGCGGGTGTGCCAGGAGCCAGTTCCTCGAGTTCTGACACTGAACCAACCACATGTCGATGGTCGCAAATATCGCAAATCCATGCCGGTAAGGGTGTTCCCCAGTATCGTTCCCTGGTTAAACACCAATCGACGTTATTTTCCAGCCAGCGACCAAAACGTCCATCCTTAATATGATCTGGATACCAGTTGATCTGCTGGTTGTGCTGGATCATCTGATCTCGAATCGCGGTGGTGCGGATAAACCAAGACTGGCGTGCATAGTAAAGGAGCGGCGTTTCACAACGCCAACAAAACGGGTACTCGTGTTCGTATTCACTGACCCGAAACATTAGTCCCCGCTGGACTAGATCTTCAATAACCTTTGGATCTGCATCCTTGACAAACTGACCTTGCCAAGGTGTAACGGATTCAACAAATCTTCCTGTTGTATCGACCAGTTGGACAAAGGGCAGATCGTGCTGAAGCAGCATCTCGTAGTCGTCTTGCCCAAAAGCCGGGGCTGTATGAACTAAACCCGTTCCTTCATTGAGGGTGACAAAATCGCCAGCGATGACGTAAAAGCCCTTTTGTTCCAGTTCACCCGCGAAGTCGAACAGCGGTTGATACGATAACCCGACCAAATCTTGTCCCTTGCAAATTGACCTGATTTTTGGTGTTTCCTCTCCAAATACTATGGGAATCAGTTCTTTGGCCAGGATTAGCTTTTCACCGTTTTGTTCAACCGTAGCATAATCATAGTCTGATCCAACTACAATTGCGACGTTGGACGGCAGGGTCCAGGGTGTGGTGGTCCAAACCAAGAAGAAGGTATTGTCCCGATCTTTCAACCGAAACTTGACGTAGATAGACGGATCAATTACGGTTTGGTAGCCTTGCGCAACTTCGTGACTAGCCAATGTGGTGCCACATCGCGGACAGTAAGGCTGAACTTTATGCCCATGCTGAAGTAGATCTTTTTCCCATGCCTGTTTCAGTACCCACCAGGCACTCTCGATGTAATCATTTGAGAGTGTAATATACGGATCATCTAGGTTTACCCAAAAGCCGATTCGCTCAGTCATCCGTCGCCAGTCTTGTTCGTATTGGAACACATTATCTTTGCATTTCTGGATGAACCTTCCAACTCCGTAGGCCTCTAAATCTTGCTTGTTTCGGATATTGAGTTGTTTCTCGACCTGATACTCGACCGGTAATCCATGAGTGTCCCAACCCGCTTTGCGCTGAACCTGATGCCCGGTCATGGTTTTGTAGCGACAAACAGCATCTTTCATAATCCTAGCCAATACGTGATGAACACCGGGTGGAGCGTTAGCAAAGGGGGGGCCTTCTAAAAATATAAACGGCGGGTTTCCTTCTTGTTGTTGGATACTTTTCTCGAAGATCTGGTTTTCTTGCCAGAAGGTCAAAATGCCTTCTTCTTGTTGGATGAAATCGAGGGTAGTAGAAACTTCCTTGAACATGGGTAAATCGACCTCAAAGGTCCGCCAACCAAAGGGTTGGAAGAAATAAAAAAGCCCATCACCGAACTGCGATGATGGGCTATATCAATCTAACCTGTCTTTGTATACTCTTAGGTCAGATTCGTCAGCCTATTGTCCATACAGCAGGCATCGACCATCATCTGCGGTCGGCTAATAATCATTCGCACTGCCCCAACAATTATGTCTGGTAGTACTTGAAAATAGGCACCGGGCCCAATTGCCACCTGCTGTTTTTTCCTGTGATGATTCGTCACTATCTTAGCAAACAGTTACTTTGATGTCAAGACTTTTCAAAAGTTAGGCGCATAAAGTTTTCATGGGTATGTTCAGGCCACCAGTAAATAAGTTGGTAACAATTCTATTCTAATCCCCAGATAAATATTTAGCCCTTAGAGATATAATTGACGGATTTTTTTTCCCCCAGCGCATTCCAGCCTGTTTCATTCAACATTGCACAATCATACGGTGGGCACTTTCGATGGTTCCATTCCTTATGCCTAAGCCCAATGTCCAGAGATATTTATAACGGATTCGATTCGAATTGTTTTTATAATACCGGATACAATCCTTGATTGCCGGTCTCTCTGTTTGATCTAGTGTTTAATTGCATAAGTTAGTGAGAGTATCTTGGATCTGACTTCCAACAACTTGACGCTTTTTCCAAACAAATGGTTTGGCGACTTTATTGTATGCGGCGATATATTTTTCAGTTGCGTCTTGTGTAAGTTTAGATGCGGCGGTCAAGTTCGCCCTTCTCAACACTTTTCTAGCCATAATCCCAAACCATATCTCCATTTGATTGAGCCAACTTTCTGATGTGGGAGTATAGTGGAATGTGACATTAGGACGCGCTTTTGATTGTTCCAGAGCCTGCATACCTAGTTTTTTATTCACTGACAGTACAACCGCATTTGGGGGTAGGTTTAAGTCGTAGACCTACGGTGTCAGCCGTTTTTGGGATAAATTCGGGATCAGTACTAACAGACCATGTTCGTTGACGGCTTAGCCAGACCCCCCCTGGTCTTAACAATCTCCAAACAGCATCTTTGGATACTCCAAGATAAGTCAGCCATCGAAGGACCGTCCCACGATGGCTGGCCATTTGGTGGATAGCACTCTATGACGAAATGACTGATCATAGATCATACGTCGGAGAATTTCTGCAGCGAATTTTATCCACTAGACTATCTACACCATTTTCAAGATAGCGTTCACGCTAGAGAATCACCGTCTTTGGGCGAATATCCAGTTGACCCGCTATTTGGTTGATGGTTTTATCTTTGTGGAAAAGTAACACCATTTTGGCTCTGAGTACAAGCCTGGTTTGGTTACGACCGTTTGAAATGATGCCCTCCAACTCTAGTTTTGAGGCCGCATCCAACTTGAACTGTTTGGCCATTTTACCCATATCATCCTTCTGGTGTGCAAGTTCTTGGATGATGATATATTATTGCTTATTTTTGCAATTGCATAATGTAGCCACAAGTAGCCTTGAAAAATATACACCCTAGATCAACGGCGGCTAAAAAAGAGTCTGAATTCTTACCCACACCTGTGTCCTCCCCCCTCCGTTTAAGATACCGGAACGCATTTTTGACTCTCCGCCGCCTTTGGTCTCAATCTTAGTTGTCATTTCTCTGATATTTTCTCTTTAATTCTTTGGCCGAATAACCGGTCGCATCTCGGCTTGATTGGCTTTTGGAGAATAGCCTTGATACTATAACCTCCATCGGGCAGTAAATGCTGAGCCTGGATTCCTGATCTCAGATCTTCAGCCGGAGAACAATCTGCGATTGTGCCTTCGGCAACCATCGCTCGGATCGGACGGCCATTTTGATCCTGGGCCAAATCTAATACCAATTACGAATCTATAAGCTGCTAACAATCCATTGAAATCCAGCAATCGATTCTATCGGCTAAGGCTCATTTTCCAACTTCATCCGTACCGGGGCTAAATCCATTTCTAACTGCTCCATACTCTCGAAGCTGAGATTCAGACCGGATTTCTCTCCAATTTCCTGCCACATAATTTTTAACTGGATTCCACTCAGGACTATAGAGGGAAGTCAAGCCGGCATCATATTGGGTGGAATTTTCAACGCCCTTTCACTCTCAGAAGGCGTACAATCGGAAATGAGCGGTATAAATTTATCCGGTATACTTATCGCTCCGTTGGGCTAAAAACGGATTCATACCATCGGCACCCAGACAGGGAAGAATCAGTAAATCATTGGCCCCGTCAACCGGACTGACTGCCCTATCAGCAGAAGTCTATTCTCGAATGATTGGCCGGTTCGCTATTGGTCTGATTCTCAAGGCTGCCCAATACCGGTTGGGATCTGTGATTCGGCCAAAGCCAGTTTCATATTCCAGCATAACCTGTCAAGGGAGGCCTGGGTTCACAGAACCGGCAAGTTTTTTAAATGCCCATTGAGCTTCTTCCTCGGCATTGGGGGATTTTGGGCTTGGCTAACTTTCCGCCAGTGTCTGTCGCAAGCATCTCAGTCAGCGTTGATTTGCCAGCCGCTCGAACCTGGCCTTTGTTGGTAGGCCTGATGGATAGCACTGATTTCAAGAATCGGACCGGCTTTGGCTTTCTCCAGAATCCGGTGTCAGAAATTCTTTCTCTGGTTCCATGAACAGATTTTCTCGCTACCGTTCATCTTTCTTCTGGGTAAATAAGGACCCTTTCTCCTGGTTTGAGATCTTGAGATGGGATGGCTTGTACCCTTGTCTAGTGATAGTCGGTGGAGAATAGCCGTACCTTGCTCGAAGTGACACCAGTTGTATCCGTTGATAGGATTTTCAGATCATCGCTCTCTTTTAGCAGCGGTGCTAAGCGTTGGGTGCTCCCTTTTGGCCTCCGGCTTGGAGGGGGCATCGTGACCTCATCAGATCAGATTGTTTTTCGGGGCAAACCCTTTCCTGTTGACTTACCAATCTTATACAGTGTCAGTTGGACTTAGACCTGGGATTGATATAATTTGGTGTTGAACCTCCTTTGGTCCGACTCATCTTCTGATTCCCTTTTACCGCACCAGCAGAACTAATAGAGTTAGGTGTTTGAGAAAGTTTAAGACTTAAATGGTATGTTGATTTGACACTAGAATCAATCCCGCTGGCCTACTAAACAGCCCCCAAAAACCGACTTTCTTTTCTTCTTTCTCTTGACTGGCTTCCAGTAGTAAATGGTTCTACTCAGTCAGTTTGTCAATGGCCTGTTGCTGCATGGCTATTAGAGCTGCTAACGCAGAATAAATCATGATTCATCAATGACTAGAAATTATAAGGTTGGAAAAGGACGCAAGATAGTGTCATTAGGGTGAACCAGAACATGGCGTTCATGACATTTGTTCCAGATGCTTTAAACGCTCAGATGGTGCTGTGTCTAAAATGGTGTCGGTGTACATACCACCAACTTTTGAAGCCGTGGGCAACAGGACAATGGTCCTTTATATACCCATCGACACGAGCTATCCCTTCCTCCGTATGGCCACGCTTGTGCGAATTCATTGGAACATGCGCCGTCGCGAACTTCCGCCAAAAGTTGCATGAACAGCAGCAATTTCCGCTGAATTTTTTATAACCCACCAGTGACGAGGATGGGTATCTGGTGTTTTCTGTCGGCCGCACAGATCCTCATTACCACCTGCAATGGACTACTATTTGGCTAAGTAATCCCGAAAAACTTCGCCGAAGCAACTCCAATCATGGACGGTAACTAAGATGTATCGTCAGCAGTTACCGCCGGAACCCGTTTATAGGCTCTGGTCTAATATAGTGTATTGCCAATCAGGTCTCAAATAGCTATTGAACTGCTCCTTCCGTTTAGACCAAAAACGTATTTGGCTCTGCCCATGGCCTCTAATGCTGGTTGAGACAAACCACCACAATGTTGCTGAATCCGGTCCAGCCAAAAAAGCTAACCTCATTAAATGCATCCACACGGTCGCCAAGTGATAGCCTTGGTTTTTCGGGCTATTAAATGTTTCGTTCTCTATAGGCCGCCGCGCCAGGGCCGCACGCCTCACGGGCCTCAGACTTAGCTGGTTCCAACTAAGTCTAAGGCCCGGCTCAAGTGCTGACTTTTGCTGCCGGGTTTGTATTGCTAGGATTCGAGAAAGTTGACTGATAAATCAAAATAGCGCTCATTTTAAGTGGCGCCATGGTGATAGCGAGAACGATACACTGGGCCTGGTTTATCCTCGTATTCATACGATTGGCCACCTTTGGTGGTCTTTATCCTATCAAACGAACAGGTGTGATCGCTCAGCTTGGCCCCCCTAGAATGAAATGATAGTTGAGTAATTGACGGAGATAGTTAGTTTCGCTGCCGGGGAATAAACCAATACGGTTCCCAATGCCTAATGATAATAGGTAAGACGACCATCACGATAATGTTTTTGACAACAATTTGGACCGTCTATCTTCGAGGAAGAAACATAACCACCTCCATTTAACGAGAGCAGATAATGGCCATCCAGCCCTTTGCCAAAGCGGTAACACCGCAAACCAGCGCCCATCAGCTTTACCGGGCAATATATGTAGGTGGGCGCTGGGCCCCTCACAATGCCATCAAGGCTATTCGGATTAGCGCGAGTTGCATCGTTCTGTCGACTATCGTGATCCAATTGCAATCGTGAAGGGTATTTCAAGTTAAACATCGCAAGCCTTGACATCAAATGATCAACTAGAGAGAGGTTTTGGTTTGGTCAGTGGTTGGGAACAGTGGCCAAAGCGCGGCAAGCGAGGTCCAGGAAACCGGCTCTGCTAACATCAAGACGAAAAGTAGAATTTGACCTGACACTTAACTCCAAACAGTGATTTTGAAGTGAAATTTTAACTGAAAACAGCTCAATATTTTACGAAACCTTTATTTGGCCAATTTTGGGAACCCCTATTTTTACTGGCTTTCTAGCGACTTCGCATACCTAGCAGGAATTGCTGTTGCTTCTTCTGCTTCCTGTCTGAGCTTTGGTAAGAATTACAATAATCCAGTCAAGACAAGGATTTTCGCCTCTAACTATTTGAATTTCATTAACACTTCATTTGAGAAAGTATTGTTCTCCACCAAATGATAAAATAGGCGGGAAATATCCCTCCAGACGGAATCATTTGGCTGAAAATGTTTTGACTAAGGCACTGATTTTTAGCCTGTTAAAGACTAACCGGAATGCGATTTGTCGATGGTACTGAATTGGCCAAATCCAGGATTTTCTTTCGCAGGTGTTTGGTAGCTGACTGAAGTTATTTTAACTATGACCCGATGACTACTTTTGAAATAGAAGTTCACTGCCAATAATTGGAATTTCTCCAAAATACAGTTGATGAATACCATTGGAACAGAATAGAATCTGAAGTTAAACCTCGGTTCAAGGAGACCGCGTTAGGTCTTCGTCACCAAAGAGATCCGATGGGATGACCACAGAAACCGCCAACCGAAGAGGATTGACAAGAGATATTTCCATTCTGAGACGAGATTGATGAAACTACAATAACTTCTTCTAACAGGAATCCAAAGAAAGCCGGTAGAAAGAGAGCGTCTTTTACCTCTGACCTCAAAGCCTTTTTGTTAGCACTAGTACTTCGAACCGAGCCAAATCCCAGAGGCCATGGCCACCGAGAAATCGCGGGTAATCCAGCTTTCGGTGCTGCTTTGTGGAAGTTAACCTTGAATATCGACCCTAACCATCTGTTGGGATCCTTCAGGCCGGAGAAAATGCAGAGGATGCGAACTGTTCGAGGATTGTGAGAATAAAAGTCTCAACTGATGAAACCGTCGACTGGTATCTCCAGAGAAAAGACAAATGTTATTATGCGTCTTAAATCGGAATGTTATAATAGGCGCACCATGGCGCGCCTATAGGGGCCAATAGGGTGTGTGGTGCTGAATGGAAAGCAATACCAACTCGACTCTTTGCCTCCGCTACGAGTGGATGTCAAAGAGAACCATCTGGATCTTGGCGGCATTTTCAATAGTCCAGTTTGTCGGAATAATGTAAGAGAGATACTAGGGAATGATGCCGAGTTGTTTGCATCTGTTAATCCTCGAAACAAGACAGACCTCCAAAATCCTGCCCCTGGGATTGCCAAAATCACCAAACACGGTCGGGTACAATGTATCGCCGGCCATGAGATGGTCTTTCCGTCGAAAGATTATAAACCTGGAGGCTGATATTTTCGAGGCTCCTGTCTGGAACCAAGGAGCCGGGCCTAAGCTTGAACCGATGGAGTTGGAAATGCCGGAGCAATACGAATGCGAAAAGAAGGAGCAATGCGGTCCGAACTCTTCTCCTGGCAGAATCTACTGTTTCAAGCGTGTCTATTCCTTGGACATAAAGATAGAAGGCCTGTTTTCAGGTCTGAAGAAACGCTTCAAGATGGCGCATCTCTACCCGCCAGGAATCGGCAAAATCCGAGGACATACTATCCTTAAATTGATCAATCTCATGCCTCTACCCACCAATTTTACGGGAACTTATGGAGTGTAGGGTTAGAACTCAGGAAGAAAGTTAATTCCAGAAAAAGGGAAACAGGCTTGGGGAAAAGTGGATCTAAATAACGAAAAAGTCAATTTGGTTATTGGTATAAAGCCGAAACTATGCTCAAACTTGGTTAGGGAATTTGAAAACGGCAATAGGAATTGATGTTCGTTAATTTTTGCCGTTACTACCCTAAAAACTAAGGGGAAGTAAGAAATCAGACGGCTTGACAGACGGTAGTTCTGGTTGGTAAGATTTGATTGATTTGGGAGTAAAATGCAAGAGTTAATTACAGTTAAAGATAGCAAGTTGTGGCGCTCAGAAGGTGAGGCTGAAGCCCCTAGCCCCTGTAAGCCGACAAGGCAAATCAACGTCGGTAATGTGCCGATTGGCAACGGTCACCCAATTTCGATCCAAACTATGACCACCACGCTGACTCATGATGTGGACAATACCATGCGTCAAGTGGATCGATGTGTTGAAGCTGGTGTACAGATTGTACGAGTTGCCGTCCCAGAACAGCGTGATGCCGATGCGCTTAAAGCATTGGTCCAGCGGTCGTCAATACCGATTGTCTCGGACATTCATTTCAACTACACTTTTGCACTAGATGCCGTTGAAGCAGGCGTAGCTAAGGTTCGAATCAACCCCGGTAATATCGGTAACGAAGATAGGATTGCCCAGGTCTTGTCAGCGGCCAAAGCGGCCAAGATCCCAATTCGGATTGGTGTTAACGAAGGTTCACTAGAAAGAGATCTCCTCGATAAATATCCGTCACCAACAGCTGAGGCCTTGGTCGAAAGTGCCATGCGACATGTTCAAATCTGTCAAGCTCACAATTTTGAAGATATGGCCGTTTCGATCAAATCCAGCGATCCTTTGCGCATGATCGCCGCCAATCGAATCTTCAGCCAGATGGTCGATTACCCATTGCATTTGGGGGTTACTGAAGCGGGACCACCAAGACGGTCACACATCAAATCTTCGATTGGAATCGGCACATTACTGATGGAAGGAATTGGTGATACAATTCGAGTCTCGATCACTGGTGATCCAGTCGAAGAGGTACTAACAGCAAAAGAATTGCTACGTACACTTGGTCTAGCGGAACAGATGCTGGATATTATCTCCTGCCCTTTCTGTGGCCGGGGGGATGCCTCAGCTGGCTATGAGGAGATCGTTGATGCTGCAGAGGCCCTTTTAGGTAAACATCAAATTCGGATACCCGTAGCGATAATGGGATGTGAGGTTAATGGTCCCGGTGAAACCCGGAACGCCAAGATCGGTATTCATCTAGGCGGGAAAGATCTGGCTATTCTGAAGATTAATGGCGAAAAGGTCAAAACTTTTCGTGGTAAGGACGAAGTCAACCCTCAGTTCTTAGCCCAAGCTCTTTTGGAAGCGGCGCAAATTGTTGAATCTCTAACAACCCTCGGCTAATTCATTTATATATAGGATTGTCAGGCAATGTTAACTTGTCAGTGAGGTGGTAAAAAGTTATATTCAATGTTATACGTACTACTTGGTAATCAGATGATAGTGTGCTGACGCGATGTGTAATACTAAAATGTTCTATGTAAGCGTTTGATCTGTTTCCTTTCCTACACTAGAGACTGTATTATAATAGATACGGCCTTCTGTAAGCAGCAAGAAACAACAGAATGTAACCTGAGTTGTGACCGGTAACTGAGACATTAGTAGAAAATTAAACCTAACAAAAAGGAGCGTAATCCCCTAGCACATATTGCCATGGAAATTTTAGATCAACTCAAGTTCGATTCAAACGGATTGATTATCGCTATCGTGCAAGATGATGACAGCAGTGAAGTCCTAATGGTGGCTTATATGAATCGTGAAGCGGTGCAAAAGACATTGGCTGGAGACCTGGCCTGCTTCTGGAGTCGATCCCGTCAAAAGTTCTGGGTCAAAGGTGAAACTTCTGGACACATGCAAATTGTCAGATCGGTTTCGATGGATTGTGACGGTGACGCATTATTGGTTAAAGTTAAGCAAGAAGGCGGTGCTTGCCACCAGGGATATAGATCTTGTTTTTTCAGAGAAATCGACAGTTCAGGAGACCGAACAACAGTCACCGGCGAGAAGGTATTTGAACCAGATCAAGTGTATACAACCTAACAGTAACTACCCCAAAGTGTGCCTGTACCAAGATCCTGAATAATATCAATTTGATAAAGAGGCACCCGGCTCGGCGAGGACAGCATATAGCAACATGTACGATTCTGACAAATATTTCCCTGACTTAGAGCAGTTTCGGCAAATGAGCCAGCGGGGAAACTTAATTCCTATCTACAAAACCATTTTGGCTGACTTGGAAACACCGGTCTCAGCTTTCTATAAAATTAGATCTGAAGATTATGCTTTTCTACTGGAGAGCGTCGAAGGTGGTGAGAATGTTGCTCGCTATTCGTTTCTCGGAAGTCATCCTTCACTTCTGTTTCAGAGTAAAGGGCAAACAGTTACTGTTCAGGATCTACCAACTGGAACAGTAGAAAGTTACAAAAGCCAAGATCCCTTGCGAAATTTAGAAAAGATGATGCAAAAATATCAACCTGTTGCGGTTGAAGGGCTTCCCCGATTTCATGGTGGTGCGGTCGGTTTCCTTAGCTATGACACGGTTCGGTTTTTTGAAGATCTACCCGATATTACAACCGATGATCTGGATCTACCAGACTGCTTTTTTATGATTACGGACACCCTCTTAATTTTTGACCATGCCAAGCACCAAATTATGGTAGTGGCAAACGCTCAGGTGGATGGTGATCCAGATCTAGCCTATCGGACGGCAATTACACAGATAGATGCCATTACTGCCAAATTAGCGCAACCATTACAGATGGTTCCTACTAGCAAAAATGAAGCCGTTGATGAAAACAGTGAAAACAACGTAGCATCAAACTTTCTCAAGTCGGATTATGAACAGGTGATCCAGAAGGCGAAAGCCTATATTTCTGCTGGCGATATCATTCAAGTCGTACCCTCGCAGCGATTTAGCCAGCCGATTTCGGTAGACGCATTTTCGATTTATCGCGCATTACGAACCGTCAATCCATCGCCATATATGTACTTTCTACAACTAGGAGAAGAGTTGCAAATCGCCGGGGCATCCCCCGAAATGATGGTTAGGGTGGAAGATGGTGTGGTTGAAACGTGTCCAATTGCCGGTACTAAACCTCGCGGAAAGACACCGGATGAAGATGCGGCCTTAGCCGAGGCGTTAATTTCCGATCCCAAAGAACGTGCCGAGCATGTGATGTTAGTAGATCTAGGGCGAAACGACTTGGGACGGGTGTGTGAATACCATAGTGTCGTGGTCAGCGAAATGATGGTGGTGGAACGCTATTCGCACGTGATGCACATTGTTTCTCGGGTAACGGGAAAATTGCGCCCTGGCCAAACAGCTTTTGATACTATTCGTGCCTGCTTCCCTGCTGGAACACTGTCTGGAGCACCTAAAATCCGAGCGATGGAAATTATCGACGAGGTTGAACCGACACGACGAGGCCCTTACGGTGGTGCGGTTGGCTACTTCAGTTTTAGTGGTAATGCTGATACGGCAATTACTATTCGTACAATTGTAGTTAAGGATGGAATAGCGTATGTACAGGCAGGTGGCGGTATTGTTGCTGATTCAGTGCCAGAGACTGAGTTTCAAGAAACAGTTAATAAAGCCAGTGCCGTTTTGCGTGCAATTGAGGTTGCCAACCAATCTTTGTCTGGCTACCAAGTTAAGGACGGAGATAGACAATGATTTTGATGATTGATAACTACGATTCTTTCACCTATAATTTGGTGCAGTATTTTGGCGAATTGGGTGCGGACTTACAGGTTTATCGAAACGACAAGATCACGATCTCAGGAATCGAAGATCTACAACCTGAAAAAATTGTCATCTCGCCAGGGCCCTGTACTCCCAACGAGGCAGGTATTTCTTGCCAGGCAATCGACCATTTTTCGGATCGGTTGCCGTTGTTGGGAGTTTGTTTAGGTCATCAGTGTATTGGACAGGTTTTTGGCGGAGAAATTATCCGTGCCAAGCGACTGATGCATGGTAAAACTTCGATGATTTATCATAATGGGCAGGGAGTTTTCAACGATCTGGATAATCCATTTCAAGCTACCCGATACCATTCGCTGATTCTGAAAAACGAGTCTAAACCCAATTGTTTGGAATTGACGGCTTGGACCGATCAGGACGAAATTATGGGGGTTCAACATACCGACCAGCCGATTTTCGGGGTGCAGTTTCATCCAGAGTCGATCTTAACGCCCGAAGGAAAGAAAATGCTAGATAATTTTCTGCGGATCTAATTCCCGAGAATCAAGAAACACTATATCGGATACAGTTGTCCCATTAATGTCAAGCAAAGGCTGGGCAACCCTGATTTGGGTCTTAGCTTTTTACGAGATATGCTGGTTACTGAGCGGTTGCGCAACAACTATCAACGCTGTATCTACAAGCCAATCACAAGGGATAGACTTGGGTTCTGATTTAGATCGTGGATTGCGCCTGTTGAAGCAGAAACGCTATCACCAAGCGGTATCATGGTTGCAACAGGCGATTGTTGTGGATCCGGATTCAGCTACTGCTCATGCGGCCTTGGGCTGGGCTTACTACAATCTTGGTCAATTCAAGTCCGCTCTCGCTGAAGCAGAAATCGTGATAAGTCTAGAACCCAACCATCCAGATCTACCGTTACTGATTCGATATCTACGACGACATCGATGAGGGAAAATACCATTTCATTCACCAAAGCGTTACGCTGGAGAGGAATAACAGATGAAAATTGTCACTAAACCGTGGGGAAAAGAGGAGTGGTTGGAGTTGAATGACCGCTATTGTTTCAAACGGTTACTGATCAATGCCGGTCACCGCACCAGTTTGCAATACCATAACCGGAAATTAGAGACCATTTACGTGGTCAAGGGTGAGGCCGAAGTCCTATTGGATGACGAATGGAAAACTTTTTCAATCGGCGATTTTTTTACTGTTAAGCCGTCAACGGTACATCGAATGGTTGCCAAAACTGATTTGGTTCTTCACGAAGTTTCAACACCTGAAGTAGACGATGTCGTCCGGTTACAAGATGACCATCATCGGCCTGATGGACGAATTGAGGGCGAACATTAAGCTGATTAAGACTATATTCTGCGTTTTTTTGTCTGGTATATTTTAAAGTTGAGTATTGACGTTGACGCCAAAAGGCAGTATCATGATCCTTACCGAGTAAAACATAGATTTAAGAGACTATTTATATGAACCCATCAGAGCAAGAGATCATTGTTCAGGCTGATCCCCTGAGAGAACTCGCTTATCAACTTTGCATTAAAGTTGGCATTCCAGAGGAACATGCCCAACTAACAGCAGATCTACAGGTTGAAACAGATCTACGGGGGGTCCATTCGCACGGCACACGCGCCTTACCCGGATACTTAAAAAGTGTCCTCCATGGAGATTTGGAAGCGGATCCACAGATACAGGTAGTTGAAGAAGGCTCCGGCTACGCTGTGATCAACGGTGGAAACGGGCTTGGTCATCCGCCATGTGCTATGGCAATGGAGATGGCAATCGAAAAGGCCCGAACTACCGGGATTGCGGCGACTGGTGTGCGGAACGCCGGCCACTTTGGAGCCGCTGCCTGTTATACTATGATGGCGGTCGATCAACAGATGATCGGTTTCTCGACCACCAATACAGGCGGACCATCGGTTGCGGCTCCGGGTGGGGCTCAGGCTGTAGTGGCCAATAATGCACTCAGCTACGGATTTCCGGCTGGATCTAAACGACCAATACTGTTGGATATGGCCTGCGGAGTCTCGTCTTGGGGAAAAGTGAACACCTTGAGAATGTATGGCAAACCGATTCCACCTGATTGGCTTTTAACCAGTGAAGGTCTACCAACCACCAACTTTGACACTGTAGGGCGTATTCTAGCACCAGCGGCAGGTCCCAGAGGATACGGATTAGCCTTGACAATGGGCATTTTAGCTGGCCCGTTGGTTGGCGGTTTGTTGGCGTGCCATAAACAAAGAGATCCGTCCGAACACTTTTTTATCGCCATTAATATCGCCTGTTTTACCGACTACGATTCTTACGTCGCTGAGATGGAAAAGGGGGTCGAAACCATTCAAGTCTCTAAAACCACACCCGATACGGAGCAGGTCTTTTTACCGGGTGAAATCGAGTGGAATAATCGCCAAAAATGGATTGAAGAAGGGATTCCACTTCATGTGGATCATCTCAGTAGCCTAGCCGAAATAGCCGACCAATTAGGGGTCGAGATCTGCTGGGAACCCTAGTTGTAAGGGGCTTGGAGAGAGGCGGAAATCCCAATCGGCATTCCCGCTTAAATTTATTGGATCGCTATGATTCGTTTAGGGAGTTACTCACCAATCAACTCGATTTGCACGTTGTCTGGACCTTTGAAGAAGGCCAGTGGCAAACCGTTCGGTTTTAAGTCCTCTAATTCTGCCCCTTTGGTTTGTAATTCCTCGACCGCTGCATCCAAATCAGCAACGGTAAACGCTAGTTGGTAGGCTCCCCAACGCGGATTTCCAGTCGTCGGTTCAACTTCGGCATCCCCGAATTTTGGTGATAGAAAAATATTTTCTCCACCGACCTTCATCCGAACAATTGGCATCCCACGAGCCTCAACTCGTTCCGTCACAGTTCCGTCGAACATCTTCTCGTAATAGGTGACAGTGGCTTCTAAATCCTGACAGCGTAGGTGAATATGGTGAAAATTATATTCCATTGGGTTCTCCTTACTTTTAGATCTTATCGACAATATAAATCTTGCCAAATTCTATTATAGCTTTACTGACATCTCGAAGTCTATCGCTTAAATGATTCTCTTGACCAACAGGGGAAATATATTTACAATATGATTATGTTTATCTGGAAAGGATCAGATCCCGTAAGATTGGCAATCTCGATGCAGTAGATTTAACCCAATGCAAAACCAACCTGTGGCCCTTATTGTCAATAACGATCAGCGCCAGATCGAACAACTTCGGAGTGTTTTGTCCGACGAATCGCTAGATGTACTGGTAAGCCATAACTTTTATTCGGCACTAGAACGGGTGGAACGCGTTCCGATTGACACTCTAATTACACCGCTAAAAACAGATTTACTGGACGGCTTAAAGGTATTGAAAATCGCGCGAATGGCGAATCCGGATGTGGAAGCTGTTTTTATCACCGGCCATCTGGGTCGAGAGTATCTGGCTCAAGAATCAAGTCGTCAAGCCCTATTGGCACATGAACATAGCCATCTATTAGCAACTCCGATTAACCCAACCTATCTTCGGAACCTGTTACGAAAAATACTGGAAACTCGTCGGTTATTACTCGAAAACCGTCAACTCCGGTTGCGAATTGATGGCCACTTTGCCAAAGAAGACCTGATTGGAAACTCTGCCGCCATACAGAGTGTCCGGCGACTGGTTGCGCAGATTGCCACATCTCGGGCTTCGGTGCTGATTCTAGGAGATCGCGGTACTGGTCGCCAATTGACCGCACGTGCGATACACCATCGAAGTTTGCGAAAAGGCCATTTTGTGGTCTTTAATTGTGATTTAGTTGACGATGCTTTCACGTCGACTGAGTTATTTACAACTGATCTAACGATGGACTTTACAGATCTCACTCAAGTTGGTGGCAGAGAAAGCCGCTACAATTCAGCACATGGTGGTACATTATTCCTAAGGGAGGTTGGCAAATTAAATCTGCTTAACCAGGTTAAGTTACTACAACATTTAGTCAACCAAGATTTGAATCAACAGGAGTCGGCCTCATACGGCAATCCACCCAACCCTGATGTACGACTGATATGCTCCAGCCATCAAGATCTAACCAATTCGGTGGCTGAAGGCAAATTTATCCCGGACCTCTACGACCGGTTAAACGTAGTTCAGATTCAGATGCATAGCTTGAGTGAACGAAAGGAAGATATTCCGCTTCTTGCCAATTCATTCCTGGAGGAGTTCTGTTTTGCCTATAAAAAACCTATTAAGCTGTTAACCGAACCGGCTGTAGATGCCTTAAAGGCATACCATTGGCCAGGCAATATCCGAGAATTACGGAGTACGGTTGAGGGCATGGTAGCGGTTTCTAACGATCAAAATTTAGATCTGGACATTATCCCACAGTCGATTTTAGAGCAAGTAAAGATTGAACCCGCTGACAAGACAGACGGGGAGCCTATCAATGCTGTTGTCGGTATGACCATGGCTGCCATCGAAAGCGAAGCTATTCGATCAACCCTTCGTGCCGTGGGAAACAACCGGGTTGAAGCCGCTAAAATACTTGGTATTTCGCGGCGAACAATTTTCCGCAAAATTAGGGAGTACAACCTGTGAGAAGCGGATATATAGGCGAACCAACTAAAAGTAAGGTCATTCGCTTATCTGGAGTTGCCGTCATCGGACTTGCGAGCCAAACGACTTTACCGGTTGCCGAATCGTCGGCAAATCTGACCGATATGATCGGGATCATCAGTTGGCTGACGGTTGTAGTTGGACTGAGTCTTGGTGTTTGGATTTGGTTGAGGAAAAAACTACGAGGTTCGCCTCCCCAACAGATGGTAAAACGATCCGAAACAAAGCAGCCTTCGCAGTTGACTTCGATGACAAACTCGACTAACGTCGCTGAACAGATCTGGAGCGAATCATTAGCGAGTAATCCAACTACAAATAGCTTGCTTGCTGAGGATTTAGAGGCTCCCGAACCGACGACCACCTCACAATCACAGGTGCAAGCTTTATCAACAACCGCTTCTATAGCCTTGTGCGACCTGGATCAAGCACTCTCCTTTCGTGAATCTAAAGATTATGCCAGCTACTATCGCACCATCTCCAATGTTGTAAAAATCTATTTGGCCGAAAAATACGATCTGAAAATGGTGAATATGTCAGTTTCACAAATTTTGGATGATATCCCAGAGTCAATTCTGGATCATACCGGCGAGATTTTGAGAATGTGTGATATGATCGAGTTTTCCAAATACAGACCTAATCGGACTGAGTTAGAGATGATCTATCAAAACAGCAAATCACTGATCGAAAAAATTGACAGTTCCTCTGAACTAGCAGAACTATATGACAATAGTTCCACTCTTACAGATAATCAATAAACAGCAGCACCGGTATCTAGATGCAAAGAGCGGAACTCAATGCCCTGAACGCACGAATCGAGAGTGAAAGCACTTTCATTGAAAAGTTGCTGGTCGAGATTGGGAAAATCATCATTGGCCAGAAATATATGGTCGAGCGGTTGGTAATTGGACTGCTCTGCAACAGTCATATACTGTTGGAAGGTGTTCCCGGGCTCGCTAAAACAACTTCGGTTCAATCACTTGCCTCAGCAATTTCAACGACCTTTAAACGTATTCAATTTACACCAGACCTGCTACCCGCTGATCTGATCGGAACTCTAATTTACAACCCCCAACAGGCCAACTTCTATGTCAAGAAAGGGCCGATCTTTGCCAATATTATCTTGGCGGATGAAATCAACCGTGCTCCGGCTAAAGTTCAGTCAGCGTTACTGGAAGCCATGCAAGAACGCCAGATTACAATTGGCGATCAAACCTTTCGACTTGAAGATCCATTCCTAGTTCTAGCCACACAAAACCCGATTGAACAAGAAGGAACTTATCCCTTACCCGAGGCCCAAGTTGATCGTTTTATGTTTAAGCTGAGTGTCGATTACCCTTCGCGGGAAGAAGAGCTGCAAATCCTGCGATGGAACGTCCAAGACAAACCTGAGGAGATAAAACCCGTCATTCAAGCCGAGGACATTATTCATTTACGGTCAATCGTTCGCCAGATCTACATGGATACTAAGATCGAGAACTATATCGTCGATTTAGTCTGTGCCAGTCGGCGTCCTGCTGATTACGGACTGCCTGATTATACGGATTTAATTGAGTACGGAGCTTCGCCACGTGCGACCATTTCGCTAGCCGTCGCTGCTAGAGCACACGCCTTTATGCGTCATCGAGGATATGTGACCCCAGCAGATATTCATGCTATTGGCAAAGACGTTCTTCGTCATCGAGTGATCATTAGTTACGAAGCTGAAGCTAGGGAGATTTCCTCAGAGCAGATTGTGCAAAAGATCTTTGAAACAGTTGAAATTCCCTAGAAGCTATTTCAAAACTAAATACAATTTAAACTTGCGTATCTAAAGGAATTAGGTC
>JASMLX010000118.1 GCA_030748495.1 Candidatus Poribacteria bacterium
GAAATTCAGATCTAGCAAGCGTTCTTTGACCTTGCTTGCATCCTAATTACATTGAGGCCGTTTTGAAATGGCTTCTAATAAAGCGAAAACAATTCCTTACGTCGGCGATCATGCTATTTGTTATATTGTCTACTGAAACCCGCGCAATAGATAAATCGTGTACGGGGTAATACAGGCGGGTATTAGCCCTCTAGCTGGTACCTCTTTTCTTCTCTCCACTTGCTCTCTTTCTTCTGCTAGCTGACTTCCTTACACCATCTAATTCCGACTCTGTTGACCTGTCATTTGCATTGCTATATAATAGTTATGTAAACTCTCTGTTTCACTTCTCATGTTAGACGTCTTCATCTCCTATTTTTTTCGCCGTTATATTGACTTCGTTCGTCACCTGTTCGGTCAACTAACCGCCTGTGATCGTGACCCCGGGCCAATTGGCAAGACATTTTCCCTACTACTGACTGGCTCGTTAAAGCCTGTCGCGGGATTGAATCGACTGAATCTCTTCCCGTTTGCGACTAGCCCTGATTCAGTATCTTCGGAGATTTGTACCTAAAAATCGAGCATGCGGTCAAACACAGTAAACGATTGATTCCAGTGGTTTGGCAAAAGGTCCCCATGAAGAATACACCCGTCTATGACATCATATAATTGGGGTTTTCTTGTTTAGTGGTATTAACCAAGATAACCTTAGCTCTTGGCTTCTTTTGTCTAAGTTCCACCTATATTACTAAAACCGGAAACAAATGCAAAAGCACGAACAGGCTTTGTTTCTGGGATTACCGTTTGACGAAACCATTGAAATCTGATACGATAAAAAGTCGACCAAAGTAAAGGGTGAATCAAATGCGAATACAAGTGGTTGGATTTACCTCGCTGGTAATAGTTATGTTAGGGATAGTAACCAACCAGATAAGCGAGGTGTCGGCGCAAGCTGAGGCGGTAGAGTCAGCTAATGTCGATTTTAACCGACAAATTAGACCTCTCCTGTCAAAGAATTGCTTCGCCTGTCATGGGCCGGACGAAGCACAGCGGAAAGCCGAATTGCGGCTGGACAACTACCAAGGGGCAACAAGAGATTTAGGTGGTCGGGCAGCCGTTGTGCCAACTGCCCCCTCTGACAGCCGGTTGATCGCGCGGATTAGCACCAAAGATAGAGGGTTACGCATGCCACCATCCACTCACGCAGCCCGATTGCAACCGGAACAGATTGAGTTGCTAAAGCAGTGGATTCGGCAAGGGGCAGTGTTCTCACCCCACTGGTCATATCAGAAGCCGAAACGGCCAGCGCTTCCTGCCATTAAAAACAGCCATTGGGCCCAAAACCCCATTGACCATTTTACATTAGCTAAACTGGAGCGACAGGACTTACATCCCCAGTCGGCAGCAGATCGATGGCACCTGGCCAGGCGGGTGACCATTGACCTGACCGGTTTGCCGCCAACGGTAGAAGAGGTAAGTCGATTTGTAGGCGATGACCATCCCCAGGCCTACCAACGATATGTTCAGGCTCAGTTGGATAAACCCAGCTACGGTGAACGCTGGGCCAGGGTGTGGCTCGACTTGGCTCGTTACGCCGATTCCGCCGGATACGCCGACGATCCACCGCGCACTATCTGGGCCTTTCGGGATTACGTAATTCGGTCTTTGAACCAGAATAAACCGTTTGACCAGTTTACCATTGAGCAAATCGCTGGCGATCTGCTGCCTCAGCCGACCGAAGATCAATTGATTGCGACTGCCTTCCACCGCAATACGATGACCAATAACGAGGGGGGAACCAACGACGAGGAATTCCGCAACGAAGCTATTGTCGATCGGGTCAATACGACCATGACCGTCTGGATGGGCACCACCATAGCTTGTGCCCAGTGTCATTCTCATAAGTACGACCCTATTTCACAACAGGAGTATTTCCAATTCTTTGCCTTCTTCAACAACACGGAAGATAGCGACAAACGGGATGAGCAACCGTTACTGAAACTATTTACCCCGGAACAAAAGCAAAAGCGGCAGCAGTGGCAGACGGAGATTGATCAATTAAAGACCATTTTATCAATCCCGACTCCGGCCTTAAACCAGGCCCAACGACAGTGGGAAACCAGATTACAAACTGTTCCCCATTGGCAACGGCTCGAACCTCTGCACGCGGTGGCTAAACATTCACTGTTGCAAATTCAGGCCGCTGGCTCGGTTGCCAACCAAAGCCAGTTGCCCCAACAGGATACCTATACTCTCACCCTGCGCCCTGATATATCTGAAATTACAGCTTTACGCTTGCAGATCCAACCACAAGGTAATAACTTTGTGTTATCGCAAGTAAAAGCGGTTTGGCAACCTGACACGGTTGAGTCAATCTCCGCTCAGTATGTGCAGGTGCAGCTGCTGGGTGTTAATAAGATTCTCTCTTTGGCAGAGGTGGAAGTCTGGCAGAAACATACCAACCTGGCACGAACAGCAGTCGTGACGCAGAGTTCGACCGATAACCAAGGGGTAGCTGAACGCGCTATCGATGGAAACACCAACGGCGATTACCTATCGGATTCAACGACGCACACCCGAGAGTCAGAAGATCCGTGGTTGGAACTCGATTTGGGTGACATGCAGCAGATCAATATAATCAAAATTTGGAACCGAACCGATGGTGGTGAAGCCATTATCAACCGCCTAGCTGGTTATCGACTGGTTTTGCTGGATGCGAACCGATCAGAGGTCTGGTATGAAACCTCCCTTACTACGCCTACCCCCGTTACCATCCATCAGCCGGGAGGAAAGCGGGCCCTTGGCTTCATTGATGCCAGAGCTGACTATAGCCAAAATGGGTTCCCGGCTAAATCAGTTCTGTCCGGCAGATTGGATGCCGAAATGGGCTGGGCGGTCTCTGGCCAATTGGATCAACCCCACCAACTGACACTCGTTTTGGCCCGTCCGCAGAAAGCTGAGGCCGGTCGGTTAATCGTTGAGCTCAAACAAGAATCCGTGCATGAAAACCATTTGATCCGGCACTTTTCACTTCAGGCCACAGCCGCCGTAGCAATAGCCGATGACGTCCGCTTGTCGGAGGAGATGCGGCAGATCGTCCGCTTGACGGCATCGGCACGCAGCACAGAGCAAGAGCAACAACTGGCCCAATACTATCGGAGCATCGCCCCGGCTTTACAGTCAGAGCAGGAAAAACTGGCAGGATTGCAACAACAACTCGACCAACTGGCCCCTCACACCACTGTGCCTATTATGCAGGAATTGACAGCCGACAAACGGCGGAAAACGAGAATTCAGATTCGGGGAAATTTTCAGCGGACTACCGATGTGGTAACTGAAGCTACTCCTACCGTTTTCCATCCCTTACCGTCTGATACGCCAGCTAACCGGCTTGGATTGGCCAAATGGTTGGTCAGCCGGGATAATCCGCTAACAGCCAGAGTGGTGGTCAATCGACATTGGGAACAGCTGTTCGGACTCGGGCTGGTCCGTACTAGTGAGGAATACGGTACCCAGGGAGTGCCCCCCTCTCACCCTAAATTGCTGGATTGGCTGGCGGTTGAATTGATGGATAGCGGTTGGAATCTAAAACATTTACTTCGCACTATCGTTACTTCGGCCACCTATTGCCAATCGTCGAAAGTGACACCTGAATTGTTGAACCTGGATCCCGACAACCGGTGGTTTACACGTGGTCCCCGCTTTCGCTTATCCGCTGAAATGGTGCGGGATCAAGCACTTTTTGTCAGCGGCTTGTTAAGCGCCAAAATGTATAGTGGCCCAGTCAACCCACCCCAACCGGAATTGGGCATCAAGGCTGCCTTTGGCAGCAATATCGACTGGCAGACCAGTACGGGTGAGGATCGTTATCGACGCAGTATTTACACCAATTGGCGACGGTCGAACCCCTATCCGTCGATGGTGACGTTTGACGCCCCCGACCGTCAGGTTTGTATTGTCCGTCGTTCCCGTTCCAATACGCCTCTGCAAGCGTTAGTGACTCTTAACGACCCCGTCTATGTGGAAGCGGCCCAGAGTTTAGCTCGTCGATTGGTTGCGGCAGAGGGAAATGTAGCTGATAAAATCGGTTTAGGTATCAGCCAAACCCTGATTCGGCCCGCACAACTGACCGAGGTGAAATGCTTAGATCAACTCTATCACTCGGCCTATCAGAATTACCAGTCGAACCTGGAACAGGCCCGGCTGATAGCTACCGAACCACTGGGAGATTTACCCACGGGCACAGACCTAGCCGAACTGGCGGCTTGGACAGTTGTCAGTGGTGTTTTACTGAACTTGGATGAAATCTTTATGAAGCGGTAGGTCGAGCTGATCTGCCAAAACGATGAAAAGGTAACAAACGATGACCCCTCGACTGGAACAGATTCAAAACATAACCAGACGGCACTTTCTGAAAGGTGCTGGTTTCGGCTCAATTGCCTTGTCAACGCTAATTGGCGTCAATTCAATATCCTCTGGTAGCACGCACAATGTCAATCCGCTCCGGCCCAAACCCGCCCACACCGCTCCCAAAGCCAAACGGGTGATTTACCTCCACATGACAGGATCACCACCCAACCTGGACCTGTTCGATTACAAACCGGAGTTGGTTCGTCGGGATGGGCAGAACTGCCCCGACGAATTTCTGAGAGGGCGGCGTTTTGCCTTCACCTCCGGTGTGCCCAAGCTTATGGGGACGCGTCGTCAGTTTGAACAGCACGGTAGCGGAGGACTCTGGCTGTCGGACGCTTTGCCTAATCTACATCCGGTTGCCGACGAGATGTGCGTTATCCACTCTATGCACACTGAGCAGTTCAATCATGCCCCGGCTGAATTACTGGTTTATACCGGATCTCCACGTTCCGGTCGTCCCTCGATGGGATCTTGGGTGACTTACGGTTTGGGCAGTGAAAATGAAAACCTACCCGGATTTGTGGTTCTGATTTCCAGTGGTGTTCAACCTAATGGCGGCACCGGTTCCTATGGCAACGGTTTTCTGCCTTCTGTCTTTCAGGGGATTCAATGCCGGTCCAAAGGCGATCCCGTACTGTATGCCTCCGATCCACCCGGAATGGACCGTCAAATGCGTCGCCGTAGTCTTGACACCATGCAGCGGTTGAATGAACTGCAAGCTCGGGAGATGGGACATCCAGAGACACTGACCCGAATCGCTCAGTATGAACTTGCCTTTCGAATGCAGGTTTCTGTTCCGGAAGTGATGGACATTACACAAGAACCAGAGAAGGTGCTGGAAGCCTATGGGGCACAACCTGGCCAGACTAGTCTGGCTAACAACTGCCTGCTGGCCCGACGCCTGGTCGAATCCGGGGTGCGCTTTGTTCAGTTATTTGATTGGGGTTGGGATTTCCACGGAACCAATCCTAACCGGGGCATACGGGATGGTCTGACGCGCAAATGTGCCACCATGGACAAGCCGATTCGGGCGATGATAAACGATCTTAAAGCTCGAGGCCTGCTGGATGAAACCTTGATTGTGTGGGGAGGTGAGTTTGGCCGGACACCATTCCGAGAAGGCCGAACCGCCAATAGCGATGTGCTCGGTCGCGACCACTACCCCGACTGTTTCTCCATATGGATGGCCGGGGGTGGGGTCAAAGGTGGATTCTCCTACGGCCAGACCGATGAACTCGGTTTTTCCATCGTCGAGAACCCGGTGCATGTTCACGATCTGCAAGCTACCATTCTGCATTTGTTGGGGCTGAATCACAAGCAATTGACCTACCATTTCCAGGGGCGCGACTATCGACTGACCGACGTCCACGGTAAGGTAATAGAGGATCTCATCGCTTAAAGGCAGAAGCAAGAAACCACAACCTAATCTTACCGACTGAACACAATGAAGGTTTGTGATGAAGATTAAAGAAATTCGCGCTTTCCAAATCGAACTCAATCCACACCCGCAAACGTCACCGCGTCAGCAGACACGCGACAAAAGCCTGATCATGAACCGGCCGATTGACCGTTACCCGCTATCTCGTACCGATCTAGCTTGGCATCGTCCAGCCTGTATAATCACTGCTGAAGACGGTACCTGGGGATTCGGCATTTCGCTTTTCGGTGCGCCAGTGGCCACTTTAATTAACGATTTTTACGCCCCTTGTTTGGTCGGTGAAAACTGTATGGCCATTGAAAAACTGTGGGACATGATGGTGCGGATGTCGACGCCTTTCGGCGCGTCAGGATTAGCCAGTTACGCCATCAGTGCTGTCGATTGTGCACTCTGGGACTTGAAGGGCAAATTGCTGGAGCGTCCCGTCTACGAACTACTGGGGGGACCGCAGAAAGAGAAGATCTTCTGTTACGCCTCCGGTTTTGACCAAGAATGGTATATGGAACTGGGTTTCAAGGCCACCAAGTTGTTTTGTCCCTATGGGCCGGAACACAGCATGGAAGGCCTGAGAAAATTGGAGAAGATAGTGGCCGAGACCCGCCAAGCCATCGGAGACGAAGTTGAACTAATGCTGGATGCTTGGACCGCCTTTGACGTCGAATTCACCGTCCGCCTGGCCGAAGTGCTAAAACCGTATCGACTCAAATGGATCGAGGACTACATCCCGGCTGATGATTTGGTCGGATACCAATCGGTACGGCAACGCATCCCTTGGCAAACGCTGGCTACCGGTGAGCATTGGTATTTGCCCACTGTCTTCGCTACGGCTGCCGGACAGCGTCTGGTCGATATTTTTCAACCCGATGTCCTGTGGTGTGGTGGTATCACCTCGGCCATGAAAATCTGTCATCTAGCTCAGGCTAACGGTATTTCCGTCATCACCCATGCCGGTATGAACTATCCTTATGGACAACATCTGGCCTTCGCCATGCCAGCAATCACCTGGGGAGAAAGGTCTGAAGGGGTCTCTCCGCCGGGGGTACCGCTGGAAGAGATGGTCAAATTACCCGGTACTCCCGTGATTCAGGATGGCTACCTAGTTCCCTCCGACGCGCCCGGTTTCGGTCTAGAAATTGACCAAGCTTGGATTAACCGCGTCTCTCGATAATTGGTAATTGAAACCTTCCGCTTGGAAAGTGGGGAGTTGCGTGACCTAGTGGAAAGTGCTGATACGACCCAATGTAATCTATTATCCTGATGGTACAGCGGTTTGATAAACTCAGCAATCCAAGTTAGATCCACGATGCCAAGCATTTCTTAGGTGGGAAAAATGCCGGCGATTTAGCGGATAGCGAAATGAACCCTCTTGTTTATCGGACAAGTTGAGTCTCTTACATCACGAATAATTTATTTGGACGAGGCGATCACTCCAGCGCTCAGCTTAATGTGGGCCGGGGAAGCCAATGCACAGCAAGCCATGGATCAGGCGGTCAAAGATGGTCAAAAACTGTTGCAAGGTCGCTTATTTAAGAAATAGATTCACATTTCCTAAACCAACACTGACGAGACGACGCTCTACGTGGTAATTGGTTTCTATTTTTCTATGCAATCCAGATTTTCAAAAAATCTAGCCTTGGAATGGAGCCGTCAGTCGGGAAATTTTCTCTGGCCTATATTTTTTGTAGCCCCAGCAGTTCTCGGATTTCTACTTTGGCAATTAATCCCAATTGCTGCTAGCTTGATAATCTCCTTCACCGACTCAACAATCATTGGGGAGACTAATTGGATTGGGTTTCAAAACTATAGACAGATGTTTGTCAGCGACCAGTTATTCCGCCAGTCGCTGACCGTTACCTTTTATTACGCTATTTTTAGTGTGCCTTTAAGAACAATAGCGGCGTTTTTTTTGGCAGTTTTACTGAATCAAAGAATTCATGCTCGTCCTGTTTTTCGGACCATATTTTATCTTCCTTCGATTGTTCCAGCTATTGCTTCTAGTGTTCTCTGGATTTGGCTTTTTAACCCTGATTTTGGTCTCCTCAATGCTTTACTAGAACCATTAGGCTTTGGCAAATTGCAATGGATCTATAGTACGCAGACCGTTATCCCATCACTTGTCTTGATGAGCCTATGGGATGTTGGACCGATGATGATCATTTTTCTGGCCGGTCTTCAATCTGTACCAAGGTTTCTTTATGAAGCGGCTGAAATTGATGGCGCTAACAAATGGCACAAACTAATACATATAACTGTGCCAATTGTCAGTCCCACAATCCTATTTAATTTAATCTTGGGACTGATTAATGCCTTGCAGACGTTTACTCAGCCCTATGTGATGACCCAAGGAGGGCCAAATAACTCAAGTTTGTTATATGTCTTATATTTATATCGTAAGGCTTTTGATCAATTCCAAATGGGATATGCTTCTGCATTAGCTTGGGTAATATTTCTAGCAATTGCCGGTCTAAGTTATTTGGTTTTTCGATCCTCACCACATTGGGTCCACTACGATGGAAAGTAAACCAATTAATTTATTAGAAAAGAAAATAATGATTCAAACCGATAACGGAAAAATAACCAAAATTAGCATCTATTTCCTGCTAGCAAGCGGCTCAGTTATCATGATAATACCTCTGTTGTGGATGATTAGAAGTTCCTTTATGGGCATGCAACAGATATTTATTTTTCCTCCGGAATGGATTCCAACCCCATGGGTATTTACCAATTACCCGGAAGCGTTAACGACTGTTCCTTTTATCCAATATTTTCTGAATACCATAACGATTTTGATCCCTTCAGTATTAGGGACACTTGTAACCGCTTCAATGGCAGCTTTCGCTTTTGCCCGTCTAAAATGGGTCGGGAAAAATTTCGTTTTCGCTGTTTTAATGACGACTCTAATGCTGCCCTACGCGGTAACACTAATCCCAACCTTTTTGATCTGGGCCAAATTAGGTTTGATTAATACCTATTGGCCACTAATTCTGCCCAAATGGTTTGGTGGTGGCATTTTCTATATTTTTTTGCTGAGGCAATTCTTTTTAACCATTCCCAAAGAATTAGATGAAGCGGCAACGATTGATGGAGCTAATCCTTTACAAATACTTTGGCATATTATCATTCCCTTAAGTCGGCCGGCGCTAATTACAGTGGGTATTTTCTCAACATTAGCGGAATGGAATGACTTTTTAGGACCGTTGATTTATTTAAATGATTCGCGAAAATTTACTATTGCCCTGGGGCTAGCTGAATTTACGGGACTGTATAGTTCTCAATGGCATCTACTAATGGCAGCTTCAACAGTTGTTATTACTCCAGTTGTAATTTTGTTCTTTTTCGCCCAGCGCTACTTTATTGAAGGAATTGCTCTAACAGGTACAAAAGGCTAAGTCGACTTTAGTTTAGTAAATTATGATAGATTGAGAGAGAATTTTATGTTCGACGTGCTAAACTCAATCATGGTCTTTATTAACAACAGATTCTCCTATTTGGGTGGCATCAGAATTGTCTGGGACCTGCTAATTCTAATCTGATGGCAAGCATCCAGCATACCGAGTCCTCCCTTGGTATTATCTGAGATGCTAACTTTTTCGTTGAAGAAGATATCTAGCCGGGTTATAGATTCTAGCTGATTCAGACACGGATATGTTGGCGCTAGTCGCTGAAAAGTCAGTTTCAATCAAGTAAAACCTAAAGGGGGAATCTCATGGCAACCCTACCTAATGAAAATGAAGGACTGATCGACGGTATGCCTCGCGACAAACGCGGTAACTGGCAGCCCGAAGGGGGTACCAAACCCGCCAATCCCGTCTTTGCCTGGCCACCAAAGCCCGTCGAAGTCGCAAAATGGCTCTACCATTACCTCTTTCCATGGAATCTTTTCTATATGGCACTCGCAACGCTGACATGGCTCTATTTTCAGCCAGATCTGTCGCGAACAACCACATTCCGCGCCGACTGGATAATCGAAATCTTTATACGCAATCAGATAATGCTCACTGTTTTTGTCAGCGTCTGGCATATCAGGCTTTGGGGACGTAAATCTCAGGGGTTACAATACAAATACACTTCAGAGTGGCTGGCAACCAAAAAACGCCAATTCCTGTGGGGAAATCAACTGTATGACAACATTTTTTGGAGCTGTGTTAGCGGTGGTATTACTTGGACGGCCTACGAAGTATTGATGTTTTGGGCTTATGCCAATGGGGTGATTCCCTATGTACAACCATTGCAGCAGCCAATCTACTTTGTGTTTCTGCTCTGTCTGGTACCGCTATGGCGGCTGTTCCACTTTTACTGGGCTCATCGTCTCCTGCATTGGCCGCCGCTCTATAAGGCGGGGCATTATCTGCATCACAAAAATATCAATGTCGGTCCTTGGTCGGGCTTGGCCATGCACCCCGTTGAGCATATCCTTTACTACAGCTGCATCCTGATTCACTGGATTGTCCCCTCGCATCCCATTCACATGCTCATGAACGCACAGCATGCCTCGTTAACACCTGCCCAAGGCCACGTCGGGTTTGAAAAAGTTGTCGTCAATGAAAAGGTCAATATGGCCGGTGGCTCTTATTTCCATCAGCTGCACCATCGCTACTTCGAGTGCAATTATGGAGAACCAGATATACCCTTTGATCACTGGTTTGGTACCAGCCATACTGGATCTATCGAGTCCCACACAGCGATGCGAGCAAAGCGAAAAACCGTGCATGATGTCTAACCTAATAAATAGTGGCCCCATATATTTTGGTATGAAAGTAAACAATCCGTTGGTGAATGGATAAAGGGTGAATAATAGGTCATTCCCACCCAATACTCAAGGGTGTGATTAAATCGGTCAATCAGCCACAAAGACAGTTTGTAGACGCTATATCAACGACCGACAACGCATTGGGTTAACTGCTGGCGTCCGGCTTATAGGCGACGCCCAAGAGATTATTTTGAAGTGGAAGTTTTAAAGTAACTAAATGATCACGGAAACCCAGGCAAAAAAATAACTCGTGTACGGGGTAATCAAGCGGGTATCAGCCGCCCTTAGTTGGTACCCTTTTTCTTCTCTTCATAAAGTCGCGTTCCTCTCACATCACACCGAATAACACCTAAAAACTCCCCCACCGCCCTGGATAATCCACTTCTTTGTCATCAGTGATTGGCAGTTTCGCTGACTGAGGCTAGCCTCCCCATGGCTTAGCTTCTACCCGCCCAGTTCAGAGGATTGTTCATTTACTTGACAACCATTAAATTATGCTGTAGGATGCAATTTCAACTTTGATGATAAAACACCGCAGGAGGATCTGATGGAAAAATCCCTTTTCTACATGGTTTTGTTTCTGATAGTCACTACTTTTAGTACAGTTGATAGTCGGCCAGTGATTCCAAAGGACTTAGTTCTTTACTGGTCTTTTGATAACCCCACAGTAAAAGGCAAGACTGTTAAAGATGTTTTGGGTAAAAGAGATGGTCGTCTAGAAGGCAACCCTAAAGTTAGTGCCGGCAAATTTGGTCAAGGACTAGAGTTCGATGGAAAATCAGATTTCGCCACTATGGACCAAATCGACCTGGGCGATTTTACTGTTGAAGCTTGGTTCAAAGCACTGAGTGCTCCCGGTACCTGGTCGAGAGTTTTCGATTTCGGCAAAGGCGGCCCTGGAGATTTCTTTGTCACACCTAATCATGGTCGAACGGGAAATGATATCGCGGGTGGTTGTCATTTCAGTGGAGGAGGAAGGGTTGATTTTGGTTCAGGGGAAAAAACAAAAGTGGGTACTTGGTACCATGTGGCCCTGAGCTTTGACAAAGATGGAGAAGGTATCAAACTGTATCTCAATGCAGAAATGAAAAAACATGAGAAGTTTAACAAGGAAAGCTTTGAAGATTGGGGCGAAGGCCAAAACTGGTATTTAGCCAAAGCTAACTGGGGGGATCCACTCTTCCCAGGTGTTATCGACGAATTTCGAATTTACAGTCGAGCCTTGAGTGACAAAGAGATCAAGCAAAATATGGAGGCAGCCGGGCTATCGGTAACAGCAAACGACCAGAAATTAGTCGAGATCTGGGGTAACCTTAAGGCCTTAAAAGTAAGCCAACCATAATTTTGAATCCAACATATTAAGGGAATCAATGGAGGTTATTTCTGAAGGCCGGTTTTTCAATCATTAGCTAAATTAACCCCCACTTCTACCAGATTCAGGCGCGCCTGAAGTCACAGGCAGGAGACTATACAGAAACACGCAAGATGGTGATTCTGAAGTAGTCACCATTTCTGAATCTAAAGGTATAGGTTATCCAAGTAATGATAGTTTCAGTAGAAGAAACGCAACAAGATCCACTCTCATCCGAAAAACTTGAATTGGCTTGCCAAACGCTAGCAGAGGTTGGCTATGTCGTTTTTAAACGAATCGTACCTGTTAGTTTGATAGAAGAGGTCAGAGAAGCATTCGAAGCCAATTCTCAGCGCGAGCAACAGACCGTTGACTTTCTGACTCACCCTTTTCTGGATCCTCGCATCATAGATAACCCCATAGCTGTTCAAATTCTTGAGGCGGTGATGGGATCCGGATTCTTTTCTTCACTGCCATACGGCTTCAACTCAACACGACGCGATTCCAGGTATTATAATAATGCCCTCAAACAGTGGATTCATCGAGATAGTGGGCACCTGTTTCCTCAATTGGGATTAGCTTTACCGGTGAGCAACATTGTAGTCAACATCCCGCTGATCGACTTCACACTCGAAAATGGGTGCACCGAGATCTGGCCCGGTTCTCATCTGATCGTTGACCCCATCATTGACCCCTCGACGGAAGAAGAAGAATTATTTCAGAACTACCACGTTTGCAGTGAGGAGCGAGCAGCCAAGCTGCCCTCGGAGCGGATGGTGATGCCGGCAGGTTCCGTTGTCGTTCGGGATATGAGATGCTGGCATCGAGCGATGCCCAATTACACCGATCAAGTCCGCACTATGATTGCGATGGTCTATTTTAGTCGTTTTCATAATGCACTGGGAGATCACGGTATTTTTAGAACTCAAGTTGCGAACGGAGTCTGGCAGCAGATACCTGAACGAGCCCAACAGATCTACCGCTTCCATCCAATCAATTGAGCTAAATCAGCGACGATCGACAGCTTAAAATCGACGACAAGCCAATCTAAATCGTTCTAGTGCAGAAGAAATGGCGTTGAATGTTCGGCAAAAATGATACTGCCTGAAAGATTACTAATACGAACCCAACTCTTAGCTAATTACCCAAATCCATTTAACCCAGAAACGTGGATTTCTGCCCAATTGGTTGAAGATTTGGCGGTTACTGCTGAAATCTATAACGTAGTGGGTAAGCAAATTAGAATTATTGAGTTAGGTCATATACCAGCAGGAAATTAGGTGAAATCAAGTAAGTGACACCAGAAAAATGGTGATCCTGACATAGTCAGACAGGAAGTAGACAGCGAATTACCACCTGCAGAATTGCATCGATGATTGGAGAGTTTAAGTCCTGTTTGGTCAGGTTACGATTGATCTTGGTATGGATCGATTCTCAGGGAGGCGAACGTCTGGTCCGATCCGGGATCATAACGAAGTAGCCAGCATTTCTCGTCGTATGAGAACTCATAGACCACTATCGCGTGATCACCTCTCTCTGATTTCTGGTCCGGCAACCGGGTCAGATCCAACCAATCGGAGACGTGTACTTTGCAACGGGTCACCTCCCCTCTGGCCACGTTGTAAACCGAGTCGAGTTGCTCAACCTCGACCACGTAGCCGAGCGTTTCCGGTACGACCACCAACTCGACCACTTCCGGCGTGTGAAAACCCTGGTTGACGTCTCCCGGCTGACCAGACACCGACTGAATCTGATAAGCTTTTTGGGTGGGGTCTTCTTCGTTGAGAACGTCATCGAGATCTTCGGGTACAGGGAAACGGGCCAGCAGCTCCTCGATTAGCAGCTTCAGTGGCCCCTGATAGAAATCGTATTCTCCACTCTTGGAACCGGCCGCGATTATACGGTGCGCCAATTCTTTGTCTCCGACGCTGAGTTCCGGTTCGCAAACGATACCGTAGGGCGACCACGGTAGAGGCCCTTTGGGGCTGGCCCAATCGGATATCACAAAGTCACGCCCCATCTGACCAGAGATATCTTCTCCCTCCTCGAGCATCTCCCGCATCCGATTCAAATACCGCTCAACCCGAGGCCAGAAGTAGTGTTCCACCAGTTCGGCGTAATCCTCCGCCGTATAGTCCAGAAGCGGACGCCAGGCGGTGGGCGACTGGGTGGCGGTAAAGGTTACCCAATTGCTTTCCTGGTTGGCGTGTCCAGGCAGAATCTGCGGGCATTTGGCCGCCCGATCGTCGTGTACTTTCAACTGAAATTGGTTGTGGGAAGAGGTGAGTTTGGCGATGAAGTGCATCACCTCTTCCACTTCTGCCGCGTGCCGCTCAAAAGCGTTCTGATTTCCAGCCCGAAACGCCTTTCGTACCCGGGCTAATCGATCGTTGAACAGCGCTCCCAGATAGACCCGGCCGTAATCGACAACATCGAAATGGTACAAGGGGCAGACCGCACCTGAGTGAAGTTTCTGCAGTGAATCGAATTCCTCCAGCATGGTTTCGAGGATAAAACGCAGTTTGGGCAGATAGCTCAGGGTTCGCTTAATCGAGGTCGGCGTCAACCCCGGCAGATATCCTCCGGCCCAGTCACGGTAGAGCGGGCGATTGGTCATATCCATGTTGTAGCAAGCGTACAGAGTGTCCATAGCGGCCTGGGTAACAGGCTGCAGACGTTCAGCAGCGGCCGCTCCGTAACGGGCGCTCGTCCATCGCCTGACGAAGTCGTCCAGATCGACGGACATTGGATCCCAGGCGATCTCGGTTAACAGGTCCTGTTTTATGTGGGCTCGATGGCTGGACTCCCCTCCGACCGCGAAGCCCCACCAATTGTAAGCCCTGGGATCCCGGCACAGGGCTTTGGCGTTCTCCACCGCCACCTTCATGTCGCCCCAAGGGTTGGTGTGCTTACCGCACTGCACCACCATTCCGTTGGTCCACCGTAGCCCCCAATAGTAGTCGTTGAGCTGGAAGTCCGGTATCCGTTGCGGTACGGCCAGGAAGTTGGTGACGACGATGGCTTCCGATTTTTTAACCGCCCTCTTTTGTGCCTGGTAGGTGGATGCGTAGGCAAACGGCTGGCCGGTCAGGATAACGGCCTGCGGATCCGCAGCTTTGACGGCGTCGATGGTTCTGAACAGCAAAGCCTCCGTTAGTTCATCCAGTTCTTCAGGCGAACCGCTGCCAAAATGGCCCTCTCCTCCGATGGCGATGTAGTAGTAGTGGTCCGATCCCAGCACTTCCATCTGCGTGGCTACGCAAGCGGTGATAAACTCCCGCACCTCCGGTATCCTAGGGTCTAACCACTGAAAGGTAAGCCCACACCAGTCATAGGGCACGGTCGGCACGATTTTTCCCGTTGATTCCTGGTATTTGCGCCAGAATTCGGTTGTCTGGACGCTATCGTAATAGGGCATGGATCCAGGCTCATTGGCCAGCCACGGCATATGCCAGGTGACCTCGTGCCAACATCGGATGCCACACATACGGGCGTAATCAAACAGCCTCCGCATCATGGCCAGGTTCTGTTCCTGCCAGGGGGTGAGCTCAATCTGTATGCCGAACCTGGCAGCGGCCAGCGCTTCTATGCCGGTGTAGCGTGCCAGCCAGCCTACTTCACAGGTGTTAATCCGTGTCTTGACCAGCCAATCGAACCACTGTTTCCACTCTTCTTCGCTGTACCACCGATGGCCACTGTAGGCGGGAAAATGGGCCACGCACTTGTTGCGCCACTCAAACTTCGGTTTGCAGACATCGTTCAACCGACCGACGGTTACCGATGGTTGAGACGGTACCTGGTCCCCGTCTTCGAAAAAACCGCATCCGAGATGCCGGGTCAACAGATGGTAGACGGCGTAGAGGCACGAATAGGGCTTGATTCCGACCAGTACGATATCTGTCCCAACGGTTTTAACAACATAGCCGTCAAAACCCAGCGCCTCGTCGGAAAGATCGAGTTCGGTCACCGGAGCCGCACTACCGATATAGATATTTGTTTGTTCTAGGCTAGATACTGTTTCTACCGGCAGATGCGTCCGGCTCATCTGGTAGAGGTACCTATTTAACTCTGCCGCCGCGTGACTTTCCACCGGTGAAGCGGACTCTAAAACGACGATGCGCGCCCGGGAGTGTCCATCCGTTACAATTTCGATCATCGGGTATCTGGTTGGCCTCGCCTGTTAGTGATTCTCTTTTTCCAGAATATCTTCGGAATGCAAATGAATCACCGCCTTCCACCTCTCGGTATCCGTCATTTCAACCCCCTGCTGAATCCAGGTCTGTTGGTGATTGACGTAATAAGGTTCTTCATAAGCGATATCGTAGAAGCGGCCATTTCTATAAAATTCGACATAGTCAATTTTTTCAGGATATAGGCTGGCTAACCTGATCCAACGCTTGTTTTGATAGGTGTTAGCCTCTTCAAACCCCTGCAGGTAAAACTGCTCCTCGAAAGGTATTTCCGACACCTCAATGCCCAATCCGTCTGCCATGCGCCAAGCGAAGAAATAGTCCTCCCCGGCTGTAACCGACCAGTCAGCCGGCGGTTCCTGCTTGGTGTGGGTATTGTAATACCCCCAGGAAGTACCGGTTTGGTAGGCCACCTTCAGTTGCGTAAAGCGGGGCGAATCCTCATTGCAGACAATGGGCCGGTTTAAATCCAGGGCCTTGACATCACGGATCATATTGTAATAGGTCTGTTCAGTGCCACCGTTACCGTGTACCAGAATAATATCGCTGGCTTCACAGGCTTCAGGGTAAAACCGGATGCCGCCACTAGAAGAGCCGACCAGCATGCCCCCAGACTCTTTCCGGGCCAAATCGATCAGACTGGCGATGCCATCGGGGTAGAACACCAGAGGATGATTCTTGAACTGCCCAACGTCGTGTTCATTGGCCACCTCGATCAACACATTTTTATAGCCCCGGTCTCTTAAAAAATTACAGCCACCCTTTACCGCATTGCGGATACAGCGTCCATCCCTCATTCTGGGACTTTGCCCCTGGTACAGCAAACTGACAATCACAACCATCCCAAGTTGGTCTGCTGCGGTGATCAACCGGTCTAAACGGTCCAAATATTCCGGATTGATGCGGGTGCCGTCTTCACTATAAGGATTATTATCGATAGTTTTGTTGGAGATGGTGAGTACCGGCATTCCGCCCTGTAAGCCGACGGTAAAGGCCAATAGCCCGTATCGCTTCCATTCAGGAAGCGCGCTAATTAAGCTGTCTGTATTTTCATCCGCATCCCAGAAGCGGCCAAAGCGCGAAAAGCGACCGACATCGGCCCGATCATCAAAAATCCCCTGAATAAAACGGGCATTCATTAGTAATCCGTGATTTTCGGGCCTAGTTCCAGGAATATCGCCGTATGTTAGTTCACCATTGATGGTAACCTTATCATCGGTAGTTCCGAGTATTGTTTGACTCATATATCAACCTATTTTCAGTCAGTATATTAGATAGGGTTTTGTTGTATCCGGCCTCTTTCAGCTCAATTGAAAGGGGGCTGACGCATCTATAATTTCGCCTCAGTCTTTTAGCGGTACTTGTCCAGATCAGCACGGAAGGTCAAGCCCAAGACACGCTGCGTCTCTTTTACATTGCAGTGTGCCTCTGCTTCCGGGGATCCGGCCAGGTGCAGCACCTCGAAGGTAGGCTCCTCACGTTCCACCGCCAGACGACACGCCTCAGCCACATCGTGACGGCAGACCATTCCAACGTTCCAACTCCCTGATCCCAGCGGAGCGCCTCCTTTGGCCTGATCTGTCCGACCATCTATGATGGAACAGGGACGCAGGACGACGATCGGTAAACCGAAGGCGTCGTGAAACTGACGGCACAGCTCTTCCTGCATCCGTTTGGTGGCGGCGTAGAGACTACCGTCGGGACGCCTGGTTTCAGAGGTGAAGAACTTCCCCTCCGGGTGCTCAACCTGACAGGAACCGATGTGCACAATGCGGTGGAGACCTCTTCTTCTGGCAGACTCCAGCGTGTTCCAGAGCCCCTTCAGATTGACGAGGAAGGGTTGGTCATCGTTATCGGTATATATACCGGCGTAGACGGCTGCGTGAATGACGGCATCTGCCCCCTCAATGGCCCGGTCAACGGTGTTAAAATCGGTGATATCACCGTGGATAATTTCCCCAGCGAAACTATTGGTTGCCCACGCTTCTGCACCCACATCTAAAGCCCGGACGTCGTGGTGAACGGACAGATTTTCCAGAATGGCACGGCCTAGCCAGCCCGCCGCCCCCAAGACTGTAATCTTCATGATAGTACCTTTCTTATGTACGAGGCGAAAAATAGTGATCGGATACCAGTTGTAATTTGGGGCGATCCCCTCTGATTAATCCCAACCGAAATAGGATGACAAACAGTCGGCCCAACGCTCAGCGTGCGACTCTAATCCAGCCTGGCCAAAATGAACGCCGTCATATCGGTAACGCTCCCCGATCAAATCGTCTGTTGTCGGGCCGGCGAAGGCCACCCCTCGTGAGACGAGCTCTTGCTGTCCTTCGATAACGGCGCGCTGTTGCTGGGTATGATCGGGGCCGATGTATGAGACCCCGGCAATAAACCAGGGGATCTGTCGACCGGCGTCTACCCACGATTGGCGGATGATCTGTTCCATTCCGTCAGCGTAAGCCGTGGCCGAGGTGCCAGCCACAGTATCAGATTCCCCCTGATGCCACAAAACGGCACGGGCGCAGGCAGTATCAGCAGGGGAGGAGATGCTTTGGCTGGACTTCAACTGTTGAAGTGCCTGCTGCAGGCGGAGGTAAAGGGAATTCTCGGCGGATGGGTCCCACTGCCAGACAGCCGTTCCACCGACACCTACTGAAGCCAGACCGATAGGAACCATCAGTTTGCGGTTTAGTAGATCGCCTAGCAAAGGCCACGGGGTTCCACCTTCTCCAGTAGCGACCGGTTGTGGATCGTCGGCGATTTGCCACCCCTCTAATCCCAAAGATGTGACATTACCGGAAACAGTTTGCTGACAAGGAAAACCGTGGTTGGCTGAATTCGACTGCCCGGCAGTCAAAAATATTTCGCCCACGCCCAACTTGTCGATTCCTAACCGGTCCGTCGGGTCGCTATTTCCCGTCAGCGTTAAGTTGTGCCAACCCGAGGTCAATGGGATATTACCACCAAAGCGACCAGTTTCATCCACGGTGATGGTGTAAACCCCGCTGTCGTCGGACGTAACTGTAATTTCATCACCCCTGTAACGACCGTCAATCAGCACTTCAGCCTGATCGTTGGCATCCCTTTGGGTAATTTGTAGGTTGGAAGGCTTTATGATCTCAATCTTGTTTTCCATCTCGAACTCTTTCACCTGGAGCTAACGTTGTGGTAAGTTTGGATTCTAATCATATCATTATTTAGTTTCGTCGGCCTAACTAACATCAATCCGATATTTATTCCATAGTGTTTAATTAAGCAGAATTAAAAGCTGGCGCTTGAAAACAGGTCCATTTCAATAAACAGGGTTTTATTGCACACAGGAGTTACTGTTGAACATTAACTACACGGCTTCTCTAACCAATTTTTACTAAACTAAAACTGTGTCCCCTTCGCCATTATTAGAGATAGGCGTAGATATGGCTTACTCAAGCATAGGGAAAGCCAATTAAATTATATAGACCTGCCATATGTTGTCAACGAATTTTCCTACCTATTTAAGGGAACCTGTTAGGCTAAGCGTTACAATAGATGGTTTACCTCACTTAAGCGTAAGGATGAGATATTCCCTCAGCCGAGGAAACGTTTTCTCAAAACTCAGCTATCAAAAGCCGAACAAGGTATTTCAGGTATTGAACTGTACGTGTTATACCAATTCCCATTGTAAGCCTTCTCCTCTCGTTGAAACGACCTGGCCTGGTCGATAGAGGTCGCAATAATGATACAGGGCACTTTAAGGTCGTCCGTAACCTGAGGCTAATATGCCAAATAAACTGTGTCAAATAAGGCCCTCAAGAATTGGTGCTCCTAATCAACCCATCAGATCTAAAGTCAGCCCTCTACAGGTCCAGCGGACGCCCCGGTGGCAGAAGAGCCCTTGACGGCCTGCTGTTGAGCGTCTATAATCTCTTTGTTAAGAGAGCGAAGCGTGTATCCGACTTTTGGTCAGAGTATACATTGGGGCAATTGTTTCTTTCGTTATTGATTTGAGGATCAAAACAGTTGCTGTTATTATGGAGCATGTTGTCCACACCGGTCAAGCCAGGCGGAAATCTTGTTTAACGTGTTTGTCATACAGTTGATACTCTGGGAATCCAGGTACGATACCAGCAGTCGAACTTTTGGAGCATCTGCCGGTTTTTCACACTATCTACGGCTTGATATAGCATACAACTAACCTCATTTCTCTGATATAAAAAAGGTGGTTATGATGTCTTTAAATACCAATGCCGCACAGTTTTCTCCAGCCAAACGGGCCATTATTATCGGCATGGACGGCGCCAGTATGGAGTTGGTCAAAAATGTCATTGATTGGGGGCATGCTCCTCACATGGCAAAATTGATGAACCGCGGCGTTTTTCGTCCGATGCTGGGTGTATTTCCAACGTTGACCCCACCCGGTTGGACTGCTCTCTCCACCGGTTCGTGGCCCGGTACCCATCAGGTGATGGATTTTAATATCCGTGCTCTGGGCAAACCGCTTGACGAGACCGTATGGGGGATCAATACCGGGCTATGTCAATCAGAGTACCTCTGGAATCTGGTTGAGCGTGCCGGACGAACACCGATCCTCGTTAAGTGGGAGATGTCCTGGCCTCCCACGGTAAAGACGGGAATTCAGGTCGAGGGTACTGGTCCTGGCGTATCCAATCACCATCAGATTGCAGGCTATCACCTCTTTGTCAGCGGGAAATGGGCACCACGTCCGATTGGTGGCCAACGCGATCCGGAAACACTGGATCCCAGCGCGCTGCAGAAAGTTCGCAGCATTGATCCGGTTACGATTGAAGATGCTGAAGAGAAGGGATGGATCGATCTACCCACATCTGGCCGGTCGCCACTGGAGGTGGAATTGACGATTCAGCCCCTGGTGCGAGGACGAGAATCCATGAATCGCGGAAAGGAGGGCACCCCCAAACCCTTTTTCGGTCTCCTCTACGCTGAAGGTGAAGATGGTTACGATCGGGTGCGTATCTGTGGTATAGCTAAATCCATATAATATGCCATAATAGGGTATGACATATGAAACAAGCTTTCGAAAACAGGTATTTAAAAT
>JASMLX010000119.1 GCA_030748495.1 Candidatus Poribacteria bacterium
ACTATGCACTGGAGGCAGATCTGAGTTTGAAAGATCAAAGTTTTGGTCTCTACCAGAAATCTGGGCAGGCTCTAACAGGCAGTGCAGGTTTGGTCTTTGGGATCACAGATAACCTTAACTGGGTTACCAACTTTGGCACTGCCTTCCGCGCGCCTAATCTGAATGATACCACTGTGGTCGAAGTCACCAACGAAGGGATTGATGCTCCTAGCCCCGATGTAACACCTGAACGAGGTTGGACAACCGAAACCGGTTTGAGAGCTAACTTCTCTCGCTTTATCGGGTCGGTCACGCTCTACCATAGCCAGATCTACGACTTAATTTCGCGCGTACTGGTGCAGGAAGTCTATAGAGATGATTGGCCACAACTGTATCGAAACATCCAGCAAGAAAATCTGGAGACAGAGATTTTTATTCAAGAAAATATCGATCGAACGCAAATCCGGGGACTGGAATTTTCAGGTACAATGCAACTAATAGCTAATCTTAGCATGTACGGCCACTGGACGATAACACGGGGGCGAATTTTACAAGTAGGGAGTTCCGCACCAGATACGAGCAACCCGTGGTCAGAACGAGTTCGTCGTGAACCACCGCCTATGGGAACAGTCAACTGGCGTTGGCAAGATGGAAGACAACGGTTTTGGGGCGAGTTTTATATTCATGGCGCAATGCAGCAACGTCGCTTGAGTCGGGGGGATATCCGTGATCCTCGCATCCAAGGGAAAACTAGAGACCCGAAGTCGGTTCAGTTCGATCTGAATGGACTAGCTATTGACGCCGGTACACCAGGCTGGTACACGCTCAACTTACGGAGTGGGGTTAAGCTGGGTTCGTTTGCCAACCTAAATGTAAGCATCGAAAACCTCCTGAACCGGCGATATCGCCAGCATGGATCTGGAATTAGCGCACCCGGTTTGAATTTAACCACCAGCCTCAGCACCCTATTTTAGAGATCCGATTGGCAGAAACTATATATTGCTACTCTGCGCTAACTACAGTTGGCGACTGTTCCTCAGGATTGCCAGGGAATTCCTCCGCTGTTGCGTTGCCGTTGTCGGGAGCTATCAACTCTGTTTTCAGTGAAGATTCAATTCCCCTACTTACAGAACCAGATTGATGATCAGCCAAGAGTGTGACGGGTAAAATGAAGACATATTCGGCTAATTTCTGGTTAGGTGGATAGCCAAGTTCAAGCGAACTGCCGTTCAGCACTTTTCCGTTGCTATCTCTGTCCAGTTCACCAGGTTGCTCTGGCGGTTCTAAGAAAGTAAATTGATCTGGCTCCTCTGCGGCTTCCTCTAGTGGCCTAACATTTTCTCCCTGCGCTGACACAGGCAAGAAGTAAACGTTGTCCCGACCAAAATGGTATTGCAACATCAGTTTCATGCTCCGAAGTTGGTCGGCCAAGGCATCCCGATGATGTTGCAACTCATCCGAACCACCAATAGCACTCCCAATCTTCTCCAAGTGGAGAATCGATTTATTTGAGATCAACCGTGCAAGATTGCGTTGATACTGCAATTTATCCTGATCTGCATTAGCCAGACCCGCGCCTCCAAGTGAGCATAACCCTTTGTAGGACCCATTACCGTGTTCCAGCGCAAACTGGGAAGGCACCAGTATCCCTTCGTTTTGCAGATCTTGACAAAACTCGGTTAGAAAGTAACACTCTTTTTCATTCGAACTAGCGTCAGCAACATATAGGTCGGTTTTAGGAATAACACAGATAAACCGGGTCCCCTTTAGTTTATCGGCTCCACGCTGAACCAACAGGTCACTAACCAGCTTTTGTAACAACTGCCGCTGGCTAATATCTGCTTTACCGCCGCGGCCTCTGTCCATTTGATCAAAGTTCTCTTTAACATTGCCTAGTCCTTTAATCTTCTCTCGAATCGAAGCTTCAACCGAGAGGTCGAAGAAAAATACAATAGCTTCGGCGTTTTTCAGGATCCTAGAAACAAAAGGATCGGATCCACTTTCAGTCAGGCTAACAGCAGCTTTCTCACCTGGAATGTCTGAAAAGACAAAATTAGATCTGGTTGGCGGCCCGCTGTAATCATTGAAGAAGTCAAGCGAAAACTTGATACTGCGTCGGAACCCTTTTTCGGTCTTTTCGGGTAATTTTCCACGCCAATAGTCGCTCGATAGCACTTTCATTTGCGCTTCATCGGAGGGGGAATCGAAAGTGATAGTTGCGCCTAAAGAACCGATGTTATTGTAAAAAGCGGTAAAGCCAGATAACATCACCGTTGACTTACCTGTACCAGGGCTCCCGATAAAGATCACGGAATGTGTTTTCTCTTGTTTGGGGGCCCAACCACAAAAGCGTAAACTCTCGTCTGATGTAATATCGTCTTCAGTCACTTCAACCCGTTCACCAGGTGGACCGGGACAGGTGAAATCGACCACTCGATGGATCTGCTCCTTTAAAACACCAATAGCCCTCTTAATTTGGTCTTGCCCATTTTCACCATTGTCGGAACTCATATAATCCTTGAGAACCTCTTTCACCGTATCAATGCCGTCAGTTGCGTTCTCTTCCAATTCTGATATGGCAAGTTGGAAAGCTTCAGGAGCCGACCGCTTAATGAGGTCCTGCCGAAGTTCCTTGAACTCGCCAGGCCATTCAATTCCCAAATTGCCAATTAATAGTTCAGATTTAACCAGATTTTCCAACAGTTCTGGCGAAATACTGACAACTCGTGGCAGTTGAAACGGCTCTTGATCGACGCCTAATTTCTCAACGATTTTTTGCGGTTTCTCAACTTTCGATTTGTGCCCCAGCAGAATCGCCAGGTAAAACTGAAATCTCAAGATACCTTCTGTTAGCCGCTCCCCATCACTACTAACAGCCGCATTTTCTTTTAAGAAATCGAGGTACTCGGCCAAACTGGGGCAAACTGCTTTCAATAAATTATTCAGGGCCACTAGTTCCTTCGGATTATCGGTATTGTGTGTACTGAACTGTTGCATCCACTCTTTGACATAACTTTGTTCAAACACAATATCCATCAATGGCCCAACCGAGGAGATCGGCTCAAATCCCGCGATAATCGTGTTATTAATAGTGGTGAAAGTGTCTTCTAAACTTCGTGATTCGTCCCGATTTTGGCCACTAAAATCTTTATAACGAGGGAATTTCTGATACAAAGTGTTCCATCCGAGGTAATCGATATCGGCTACGAACTCCTTAGAACTCCGTTCCCATCGGGTCTGTTCGTAGAGGCCGGAGTAACTGAGTGTGGGAAAATCCCGCTTCTCTTTCTCATAAGGATACTTACTAACCGGCGGTCGATTAATCCCCTCAATGTTAATCAGTTCCAGTTTATCTTCGAGCCGTTGCAGAAATAGGCGATACTCGCTGACGGCGTCGTTGAGTTCAAAACGCGCATTTTGCGTTAGTACCATCCTATAGCTTCCTTTACGAATACCCATGACCGTCCCACACGCTGGGCAGACAATACCACGGTGTCCGGGTTCAACAGTTTTTAGAAAATCACTTCTCGTATTTGACAGCATTTTGAAGCTCCGTATCGAACGTTATATTTATTCCGGTAAACTAACCCGATGTTGATGGCACATTGGAAGATAATCTAATCCAGACCAAAATCCTTTTATATTATACCCGATATTTCGAGATTGTAAATATAAAAATCACAAGTCGATTAGTGGTCATTGCACTCAACTGCACCGCAACTGTTTCATTATTTCAGACACTCAGAATAGTTCCGTTTTCAGTGCTAGGCCGGAAATTTGAAGATTGGTGGTGTAACACAATACATGCTTATTCTTAATTATTCTTAAGTATTTATAATCCTTGATCTTCAAAAGCCGGTGGCAGGATCATATTGTTAGTTGCGCAAAAATTGAACACCTATGCGTTCTAATTTTTGTTAAACTTACTAACCAAGCATAAAAAACAATGCACGCTCGTAAGTACTTAGATATTCAAGCTACTGATCTGTTAGATGGAATCCTCAATTGTGCCAAAAAACTAGATCGAATGGAATGACAACAACGCGTTAAAACAGATGGCCAAGCGATGAGGGAACTTTTATTTGTTGCTCGGTTCGAACAGGTTTCGATCTTTTATTGGAAATCTTAGATCTGCCTGTAGGGAGTGAGGTACTGGTCTCTGCCATTACGATTCCGCAGATGGTACGGTTAAATTCAGCATCACGGACTGGTCCCAGTTCCGGTCGATTTAGACGATACCCTGAAACCTCACCTTGGGCCTAACATCAGCTTTAATGGTGACTATCACCTACGCCCCAGAATGCCCAACAGCCAAGCAACAGCCTTTCCGCTTCACCAGGATAGCCAGTATTATGGAAAGCTATCCCAACACGCCCACATTATCACCGTTTGGATTCCGCTGGTTGATGTGAATGAAGTTAACGGTTGTCTTTATGTGATTCCCGGCAGCCATCATTGGGAATTAATCGACAGTGCCCGCGATGAAAACCAAAACATGCGTTCCTTTGTTAATGTAGAAGAACGAGGAACACCTATTCCGTTGCCGATGAAGGCGGGCGATATGCTGATCTTCTCTAATATGACTTTTCATGGCAGCCAGATCAATCAATCTGAGGCAGTGCGATGGAGCGTAGATATCCGTTATTGTCGCAGCCGAGGCACCTATACTCCAACTGAGTTAGAACAAGCTGGTGAAGATTTCATGTATGAAAAACTAATCAGAACAGCTAGCCGCATTCCAATGGTTGTGTCTGGACAAGGGGAAAAATGGTCATATGATGAATGGACGGCGGCACGTTTGGCTGCCAGCCAATAGACACCCGTTAGCATCATGATTGGTATTGAGAGCAAGCGCTTAGTGACGGATCATGGTCTGAATTTGGTGATGTGGCCATGCCTCTTTATACGGAAGCAATCAAGCTAGAATAGGGGGGCATACAGCTACAGCATTCATTTCTATCGGTTGCTGGCGGGTATCAACAGTGGGTAGGCGGCAGGCTGACCGGCGACCTGGTAGAGACCGCACGGTGGGTTTGATGACCCGGGCCTGATTCAGACGTTATAATATAGAGGTAACCGGACTGGAAGTGCGACCCGGAAGGCCATCACCTCAGTTGGGTCTATTAGGATGAAAATATGTGCATAAAGGTGAAACCATGCGCGTAGTTGTGGTAGGTTGTGAATATACCGGTGTGACGACTTTGATCAACGGCATCTACGAGTGGGGCAAGGATCGGGGGATTGATCACCATCTGGATGATCATTTTACAATTCCGGACGCTTATCATCTCAGCCTGGAAGAGCAAACTGCCATGCTTGAGATGCTGCCGGCTATCAAAGAACGATTCCAGTGGTTTCAGATCGTTTATCATGTGTGCCTGCTCCACCGATTCGAACATATTCTCATGGGCGGTTTCCATATCGAAGAGATGGTATACGGTCCAAAGTACTACTACCCAGGTATCAATATCGATGTGCGTGAATACGAGCCGGAAATGCCTGATGACACCATCCTGGTGCACCTGACCGCCAACGCAGATGCAGTTCGGGCACGGATGGAGTCCGATCCCCACCCGCATCAGCTGGTTCCATCGGCAGACGTAACGGAGATCCTCGAACGATTTGAGGCAGAGATCCGTCATTCCTGGACCAAACACAAATTGAAGATAGACACTTCTGACCTGACACCGGAAATACTGCTGGACACGTTCCTGGAAAAATCGAAGCCGCATCTGAACAAGCGTGATCTGCTGACACGATTGGGCTAATTCCATCGGAGACTACATATGAAAATTACTTCTGTATCGTCGGTCCTGCTTGAGCCAATCCCCTGGGTGCTGATCAAAGTTAACACCGACGAAGGCATCACCGGTCTCGGAGAGGCCTATCACGGCGCCGGTGTGCATCACATCGCGGTAGATGCGCGCCTTACACAGCGGGCGTTGATCGGACAGGATCCACGGAACGTAGACAAGCTGTTTAGGGATATGATGAGTTCCATGTCCGCCTCGGGATTCTACCAGGGGGCAGTCATGAGCGCCATCAGTGGTATCGAGATGGCGCTGTGGGATATCACCGGACAGGCGTTAGGCGTACCGATCTGGCAGCTGCTGGGCGGTAAATTTCGGGATCGCATCCGGCTCTATAACGACTGCCATGCAGGCGATGAGGAAACAGCCGAGTCCTACGCCAAAGTGGCCAAGGCCACGGAAGCGCGGGGCTTTGACGCCATTAAATTCGACATTGATCCAAAGCCCACACAGCGGGACAAATACAATCGTTGTATTAGCAACAATGACATTGCCTATTTTATCGATGTGATCACAGCCATGCGGGATGTACTGGATCCCAACACGGACCTAGCCATCGACGCCCACTGGTTTTACACCCCGGCTGACATCCTTAAAGTGGCCTATGCAATCGAAGACTTAAACCTTCTGTGGCTGGAGGATCCAATTCCGCCGGAAAACGTGGATGCGATGGCCAAAATCACGCAATCCACACGAACACCGATATGCACCGGTGAAAACCTTTACACCAGGCACGGATTCCGGGAATTGGTGCAGAACCAAGCGGCGGATATCATTTGCCCGGATCTGGCCAAGGCAGGTGGCCTGTCCGAAGGATGCCGTATCGCCGATCTGGCAGATATGTACTATATTCCCCTAGCGCCTCATAACATCAGCAGTCCCATCGGCACCGTCCACGCCTGCCACGCCTGCGCCGCCTCGCAAAATTTCCTGGTGCTTGAATTTCATCATCTGGACAATGAGATCTGGAACACGCTTACAGTAGAGCGGGAATTGATTAAAAACGGGCACATAGACCTTCCGACCGCCCCCGGATTGGGTGTGACTCTAGACGAGGAGGTAGCCAGAAAATCGACGAAAGAAAACCTAGGTTTTTTTGATTAGCACAGGAGACTGTGCATGGCCAAACCATCCAGATTCCCGCCACAGATGAACCCGGATTTAACGCCAGAACTCATTATGCTTAAGTGTAATCAGGCGGATATCAACATCCAGTTGGAACTCTTTTCTTCTCTTACCATCCCTACCCTTTTCACATCCTTAAACTCTAAACTAATCTCTCAAAACCTTTTCCTACTCTTCACAAATTGTTGCGTCTACATAACCAGCCCACACTTTATCTAGGTTACTTCAATAAAACTCTGCAGAGTTAGCCGTTTCGAAGGGACAATTTATGGAGTTTCCTGAAATGGAGCATGCCAGGTATGCAACTAATTCAATTAAGCGAATCAGAAATGGATTGATCTATACCGTGAGAAATGTTCAATTTGCCTAGACAATAAAGTAAGCCTTCAAATAAAATCTAATGGAAGATTTATGTTATGTGTAGTAGTGGTTGTGGAATTTTTCGAAATAGCCGTTCTATTATGAATTTCACCGGTCGGTGTAAATTGCCTTGAACCGATTTTGTCTGAGCCCGTGTTGGACTTTTCAGGCGATAGAATCAGAGCCGTTGCCACCACAGAAATTAGGCTAGTAAAAGACAGGATAACCTATGAAACTCAGCACCAAAGACATTAATTTTTTTAAAGAAAATGGATATTTGATCAAACGCGGTATACTCGATGAGGTTCTCATGGCACAGGCACGGGAACGTTTTTGGGATTATACACCTGAAAGATTCTCGAAGCATAAGCCTAGTAGTTGGGTTGGTCCCATCCGTCCAGAAGAAGAAGAAGAAAAAACAGGAACAGAACCAAACGAGAGCAGAGGATTTCGCCTGCATTACAGAACGATAGGTAGTGAATCATGGATGGTGTGCCTTCTCGCTAAAGATCCGGTCGTCTGGAGTATGGCTGAACAAATGCTTGGGGTTGGGCAACTGAATGAACCCAAAGGGATTCGTGGTATATACTCAACCCTACCCTGTGGTAAACATCTCCCACCGCAAATTACCTGCCACACAGATGCACATCCGTTCCATTTAGGCGTTGTCGGCTATATCGACGATGTAGCTCCTGGTGGTGGCGGTTTCACCGTTTGGCCCGGAAGCCACAAACGATTCTATTACGCATTCACATCCCAGTACTGCAATGAGCCCACGGAAGAACATTCCATTATTCGCGAATACTATAATGACCAACAGCCTGTCGACTGTTACGGAGGGGCTGGTGACATTGTGCTTTGGCACCATCGCCTGGCTCACACGGGTCCACCAAACACCACCCGGCGAATTCGCCGAGCCGTTCTGTATGAATTTACAAAAAAAGACATAGAACAAACACAACTAGAACCACCTCAAAAGGATATGTGGCGGGATTGGTCACCCGAATTTGATCAAGTGTAAACTAGTATTGGACACTCTAGTTGGTGCCCTTTTCTCTTCACTAGTCTTTTTCTTCCTCTAACTGACTTCCTGACACCATCTTATTCTGACTCTGTTGACCTGTCATTCGCATTACTATATAATGGTCATGTCAGCGCGACTAGGTTCACTTTTCATGTCAGACGTCTTCATCTTCTATTCCCGTTCTTTGACTACATAAGAACTAATGAGGCGGTTGAGCAGATCTTCAACTAGAGCAAAGACAAGATGAAACGGATGCAAGCACATGAATCCCGGTTGCCATCGATTGACGTCAATGGCAACAAGATTGCCAACGTGGATTATGGGGCGGACGACGCGTCTTGGCCGATATTTCCAACCTGTTACTGCCGCTGGCCATCGGGCAGCAAATAGCAGCAGTCACGTTAGAAGCAGGGCTAAAGAGTCATAGCCTGGAAGTGGAAGTAATGGATAGTCAAATAGAGCAAAGGTAAAGTTGTTAGAACTGAAAACGATCAACCTGATTTGGGAATTCCATTGGCGACGGGAGAGATTTTACACGCCACTAATACCTCCGGAGCCTTCGATTGAGCGCTGGAAGCGGGAGATTGGAGTAAATGCTTAACCTTGAGGGATAGATATCAAGAGGGAAAAATGTTTAGGCTTACAAAGCGAGAGTTAAAGAATAAAATCCTGGGTGGGTGGACCGGCAAATCATACGGGGCCATCATGGGAGAACCCATGGAATTTGCTGCCCAAGGGGAGATCTATGAGGGTGGTCTTAACATCCATCCAGATGCGCCCAAGGTATGGTTGCATAACGAAGATGATCTTTATACTAATATGGCCTTTCTTGAGGTGATGCAGGATAAGGGGCTTAATGCCAGTCAGAATGACTTTGCAGATATATTTCGCCGCTCCAAATTTATGCTCTGGCATGCTAATGGGCAGGCCAGACAGAATTTGTTGGCTGGTATACCACCAGGCTTATCCGGACACCCCAGATATAATCCCCATGCTGATGATATAGACTTTCAGATAGAGTGTGACTTTATCGGGATTGTTTCTCCAGGTTTGTCTAAAATGTCACAGACCATTTCTGATAAGGTGGGGCATATTATGAACTACGGTGACGGATACTATGCGGGAGCTTTTTTGGCGGCACTGTATACATATGCCTATTTGGATAGCGACATTCCAACCATCATCAAAAGAGCACTAAAAGCAATCCCCGCAGAATGTCGTTATGCGCGGATGATTAACGATTTGCTGCAGTGGTATGATGAAGAGCCAAGCAATTGGCGACGAGCATGGCGGAAACTCGAAGATAGATGGAATTCGGACCTATGTCCTTGGGCCAAGTCGGATCCCCCTTCTCGACAGGGAGGAATCGTGGGTAGGTTTAATATCCAGGGGCATTTTAACGGTGCTTATATCCTGATTGGTCTGCTTTATGGTGGGGGAGATTATCTGGAAGCTATCAAGATATGTACCCGTTGTGGTCAAGATACCGATTCCAACGTAGCCAATTGTGGCGGTGTTATGGGGGTGATTACCGGTTATCAAGACCTGCCACAGGCGGTCAAGACCGAGCTTGCCCCCTACATGACGAGGGACTATAATTTCACTAGCTTATCTATTGAATCGGCTAGTGATCTTAGTTATGATCTGGCACTTGAAAATATTTCCCAGAATGGTGGGACCATTTCAGATGAAGATGTTGATATAGACACACAAGAATATGAATTCGATGGACAATATGAGGTGTCGTTTACTGACCTGGCTTTCACCGATATTTTTACCATACATCCGGATTTTTCACCAGAACTGCAGTGCCATGGAGACTGGACAATTGACGAAATATACAAGGATCTGTTAACCTCTGATAAGGCCGGTGACTATATTGAAGTCGAGTTTACCGGCACATGCGTCTATATGCAGGGGAATCTAAATGAAAGATTTGGCATCCTGAATGCCTATATAGACGGGCGATTAGCACAGAGTCGCGATATGTATACGATGAAAGAATATAACGATTCTGTCCAATCTACCGCAGTTTGGATTACAAATCTGCCTGACGGCAAGCACGTTCTGAGGGTAGCAGTCACCGGCCAAAAAAGGCCAAAAGCAACAGGGACTGAGATCCAACTGGGTAGGGTAATTTCTTATACCGGTCATGTGCCAGAACCAACAGAAATGTCATAAGCCATGATCTGATTCTAGGAGGGATTTTATGCCCAGTTTATTGTCCATCCAACAACGCCAGGCATTCGAAGCGCAGGGGTATCTATTGGTTCGGCAAGTCCTCAACGCTCAGGTTTTCGATCCAATTCGATCAGTCACTATATCCGCTATCGACCAATATGCGCAATCACTATACAATCAAGGTCAAATATCGGATCTGTATAAAAATCTATCCTTTTACAAGCGACTAACGCAAATTTCCCGTCAATCTCAAACCGGTCCACTCTTGCACTGGAATTGGAATAGACAGGTTTTCGGCCGCGAGATTTACCAACTTATCACGCATGCTGCAATCTTGGATATTGCGGCCTCACTCCTAGGATCTGAAATTACCGCCAATGGAGATTACTGGCTTCGCTTTAAAATGCCGACCGGTGATGATTCTGTTTTTCCATGGCATCAGGATAGTATCTATTATAATGGTAACGCCGACCCAGATCAGTCGGTAATTCTGTCAGAGCAAAGCCAGATTTTGACAGTATGGATACCCATGGTAGAAGTTAATGAGCAGAACGGTTGTTTGCAAATAATTCCCGGCAGCCACAAACGGGGGTTACGTCCGGCCCGGAGAGATGAAAACGGTCGACAGGTACCTGTAGAGGATGTTGAAAGCTGGGCCAAAGTAGAAACCGTGAAAATGGAAGTTGGTGATGTCTGTGTGTTTAACAACCTCACTTTTCATCGCTCTTTAGCCAATAAGAGTGATGAGATTCGGTGGAGTATCGACTTGCGCTATAGTCCGACTGGTAGTCCATTAGAATGGTTTCACCGGAAATGGCCTAGTTTTATCGCACGCAGCCAGCGGAGACCTGAGACTGTTGAGTCCTGGGAAATGTGGCGGGCAAAGAGAGTGATATCTGACCTGGAATAAACCGAGTAGGAAAACTGATGTGCCGGTGGAAGTGATCGGGTCAGTAACTGTACCTTGTCTTGTCGTCCATGTAACGAGAAGAAGGGCAATCAAACAACAACCGAATTTGGTCACCCCGAAGGGACGATTAAGCCAAACAACCTTTACAGGACACAACCGCTGTTAATGCCATCCGTGGGGAAATCCGGCGTCAGTCTGATACTATGGGGCTATCAATGAAATGGGCCCCGGAGGGCCAAATACCAACCGTCGGCAATGGAACTTGCCTAAGACTCACGGGTTGGATGCTGTTTGTGGGGCAGCCAACCCCCAAAGAACTGAAACTGGGCAATCGGCGACCATTGTTGATCACAGCCACTGGTAGGGGCAACGCCAGGTTTGCGACACAGACAAGTATAGCTTCCGTCGCAAGAAAAAGAATGGAGAGTATAACGCTCCCCGCTTAATTAGTAGAGGGCGTATGGACTCCAAACAGGCGATATTACCCCAGTTTCAGTGCCCAAAGGAAATATATTGGCAACTATCTGTCTCGTATCGCCAGCGTTCGGGGAAATGGTCAAGCTTTCGGCGTCAATTACAAATACTGCCAAATCGGCCACCGATTCGACGGTTCCGACTACGATCTAAGCGACACTTTCATATCCGCTTAATCGGCTACGAATATAGCATTCAGCCGTCGCATAAACAACTGGACTTCACACTTTGGACGAATGTCAGAGCTTGTTTAAACTCTCAAAGTCGAGGGGTTATAATACCAAGTATGGAGGTAGTTGAATTTTTCCAGGACGAAGTTCAGTTCCCATAGGCGGTATATTGGCTCAAGCCTAATGCTGGTAAAGGATTAAAGCTAACTTTTTATTAACCTTAGTTTTCTGGGAATTTGACTCAGTATGGTTGGATTCAAACCAACGCTATTACTACGAGGCGGCTTCAGCAATCCGAGAAGGCCAACATCTTCAACCGCATAGCCCCATGTGCTAACGGTTGTTCGACCTACCGGATCTGCCCCATTAAGTGCAAACAACGAACTGGAGAAAACAGTGGGAATATCATTATCATGCTGTGGAATTACTTGCGGCGGTAGCAAAACAAAGATTCTGGATGCAAGAATTGAACAAGAACAGATTGGCTCTGTGTATGACAAAATTGCTCCCATCTATGATATTTGGGGGAAGTTGACAGAATCTCACGCCAGTGACAAAGCAATTGAGCTGGCTGAAATTAGAGACGGACAATCTATTCTCGAAGTTGCAGTGGGAACTGGATTAACCTTTTGCGAAATAGTAACAAGGAATCCAAATGGTAGTAATCAAGGTATTGATTTATCAAAAGGGATGCTTGAAAAAGCTACAAAGCGACTAAGCAAACTTTCAAATTCCAATTATTCTTTAGATGTAGGAACGGCTTTCGATTTAAGTATAGAGGATGAATCGATTGATATTCTGGTGAATAACTATATGTTTGACCTTATTCTGTTTGAAGATATGGATAAAATTCTATTGGAATTCAACCGTGTGCTTAAGAAGGGTGGAAAACTTATTTTAGTCAATATGACAGAAGGGGAACGCTTGGGAAGTAAGATTTACGATATCATCTATAATATTTCTCCAAAAACAATGGGTGGGTGCCGAGGTGTTAAATTATCAGAAAGATTGCAAAATCGTGGTTTCAAGGTTGGGGTAAGAGAATATTGCCAGCAGATGCTATTCCCATCAGAGGTTATTCTTGCTTATAAATGAAACCACCAAATAGCCTAACAGGGCACTACACCACATTGTCCTTTGCCGCTGACCAGGTCCACCTTCCCATCGGAATTCCCAATTCTGTGGACACACTCAAGACGTTCGTGGAGGCTGACGGCACCTTTTCGCCCGGCTTCGCAACCTATGGGATTTCTCTCGTGGCCCATGATGGCAAGCAGGGCTGAATCCCCGACCTGGGAACTACCACCCGGGGGGCTCTCCCCAAGCGGGTACTTAATCCCCTGGATCGAGTGGAAGGCAGGGGAAATCGTGGTGCGCCAGGAGACCTGTCACGTGGAAAGAGACAGTCCGGTGGGCAAAGTTCACCTTGTTGTCGTTCGTATCCACTTGACGAATCTAGGGAATGCGGAGCACCGGTTTTCACTTTTCGCCGTGTTGGCCCCGCTCGGTCCGGCGGGAGGGGCGGTGAACTCCCTTACCTGCGAACAGAACACTCTCCTGATGGACAATCATCCCGTTCTGCTTGCTCTGCCGGCTCCCGTTGAGGGCGGTGTTGTGGGCTTGGACGAGTCTCACCAATTGGCGACGCAAGGAAAACTACCCGACACCCAAGGGGCGACCTCCGAGGCGGGGAACTGCTCAGGCGCCGTTCGCTTCGACTTAATCCTCCCCGCAGGCACAACCGTCGACTGCGGGCTAATCTGTCCGGTGCTCACTGGACGTCAGGCCGTGGGACACGACTGGGACGGCGAGAGCGAGTGGGCTCAGTTCGACTTGGCAGAGCCGAATCCAGCCCGGGGCGGGGTACCGTAACCGGATCCTGGACTGGGTTACTACCGGAAACTCAGCGTCGACGGTGTCTTCGCAGAGGCGGAGGCATTCTGGAACCGTTTTGCCGATCGTTTTTCCGTGGACGTTCCTGACCCACGTTGGGGTGTGGTCTTGAAGGCGATCTTGGGCCATGCGGCCATGGCGATGAACGAGGGAGCCCCGGACGTGGCGGTGATCAACTACAACGTTTTCAACCGTGACGGTGTGTACACTACCAGCATCCTGCAAAAATCAGGCCTGCACAAGCTAGCGGCCGCCGCCATCGACTACTTTCTGACCCATCCTTTTAATGGCCGAACCGAGGTGGAGGCCGATAATCCCGGACAGGTGGCATGGATCATGGGAGAGCATTGGCTCTTTAGTCGTGACCGCTCCTGGCTGGAACGGGTCTATCCCAAGGCCCGGAAGCTGGCGGAGCTCATTCGCTACTACCGCACGGCCAAGGGTCCTCACTATGTCAAGGCTACTAGCCTCGACTTCGGTGATAATCTTCCTCCCGACTGACCCGGGGAACGACGGGCTCATCGTAGGCAGGTACTACAGCCTGGGAGTTGCGATGGGAACCATCCGGAATACACTGAGGCCTTCGACATCGCTGGCCTGCGTGGTCTCGCATGGTTGGCAAAAGGCATAGGCGAAGAGGCCGACGCCCGATCTTGGAACGAGTTGGCAGAAAAATTGATGACAGCATACGACACCCGCTTCGGGGACCAGCTGCCCAAGGGTTACGGAAGTTACTGCGTGCTGTGGCCCTGTCACCTTTATCCTCTCCACGACGGCAAGGCCTTCACCCAGTTCAAGGGGATTGGGGCTGAAAAATCGAAGAGCTGGCGTTACTTCCCCTTGGCCAAGGCTCACCAAGGTCTGCTGGCCGGTTCCTGGACTGCGGGCCACGGAACCGTCAATTCACACCTGAACCACCCGCAAATGCGTGACTGGCACCTTTTCGACGAGGGTGGGAAAAGTGGTTCGGGCGGCTGGAAACACGCCCGAACGAATTGGAACCACAGTGTCGCCATGCCGCACGGTTGGGCGGTTGCAGAGTTGTGGTTGCTGATCCGAGATAGCCTTCTATTCGAGGATGGCGAGCAACTCGTGCTCTTGGGTGGCATACCACCTGATTGGTTTACGGATCAACGACCGCTCAAGCTGAAGGACCTGCCCACCAAGTTCGGGCCGCTGTCGTTGGAATGCGCCTTTGCCGACGACCGAGCCGTCCTGAAACTAGGGGGTAAAGCGATCCCGCCCAGAGGCTTCATCCTCTACCTGCCCGAAACCGCGACGGTCACGATCGCGGAGCAAGTGATTACGCCCCGGCATCCCGGCGAATTCCAACTCCAAGTGGGGACGCGTGAAATCATCATCGTGTTTTAATGCCATACCTGTTGCTGACAGTTCAAGGCGATGCTGAAGCAACAGAGTTTTCTTCAATCCAGGCACCGTCGTGAACGAGACTTGGGGAGCAAGTTTCGAGGAAAGTGTGACAAAATATGCCCTGACATATGCTCTGTCCCTGCGATGGATGCTCGGTCTATCCTACGTGGTCGGTATCAATTTCAAAACTGCCCGGGCAAAAAACTGGCGAGCATCATAGCAATCACTAGTTAGACATCATTTCTTACGACCTGTGCGTAGCTTGCCGCAGCAACGGCGATCCGAATGAGAGGTACGATTTCTAAGGGTTTCAATGTGTGTCAGGATCGCCTTAAGAAATAGCATCTAGATACTATTTCTCCCTTGAACCCTCCGAAGGAGAGGCTTTATCAACTAGCTAACCAGAAAAGATAGCCTCGAGGCATTGCAGAACCCCTCGGCCTTAAATCTGGGCTAACTCTGTTTCATAGGGCGGATTCAACCTTAAAACGCAAAATTTTCTCCGAATGATTTTCCAAAAAACGCTTCTATAGGTGTCGCAAGCCCAAGGCTCTTTCTCGGCCTTCTGTGGAGTAATCCCTTGACCTTTTTGACCGATCTCTCGGTAATCTCTTCAAATCTGCTCCCCTGGGGAAAAAAATGACGAATCCAGCCATTGGTATTCTCATTCAATCCTTGCTCCCAAGATGAGTCTGGGTGGGCCAAATAATAATCCCACTCTAGAACATTGGCCACTTTTTCATGGTAGGCAAACTCTTTGCCTCGATCTGACGTGATGGTCAAGATCCGATCCTTGTCGGGTCGTAGCAGCTTAATTGTCGTGACTGCCACCAGTTCTGCGGTCTGGTTCTCTACTTTTTTCATCACTGTCAATTTGCTCTTTCTCTCTATGATGGTGACAAATGCCGGTTGGTGGTTCTGGCCAATGACTGTCTCGATCTCCCCGTTTCCAATTCGGCTCTTCTCATCATCGATTCTTGATCGGCCCCCTATGGCCTTTTTACGGCCACGTGAGCGATACTTCCTCCCCTTGGTTCTCCAAAAGTTATAGACTTCTCCACCGTTCTTTTTGTCAGCCCAGATGTGACGGCAAATCGTCTGGGGGCTAATCTCTACACCCAATGCCGGCTGGAGCCGTCCGGATATCTGCGCCGGGCGGTAGTACTCACCAAGCCGACTCTGGATCCGGCTCCACATTGGGGGATCCAGCTTGATTTTCTTCTTGGCTCCTGGTCTTCGCCGATCGGTCCTTTTTATCGCCAGACGACTTCTGTAGCCCTTGGCATCAGAGTTACCAGCCAACTTTCTGTAGACTGTACCAGGTGGTCGTTTCAGCGCCTGGGCAATCTTTGTTGGTGTATATCCTTCTGCGTTTAACGCCTCAATCGGTATCTGTCTCTATCTGTCAGCGGCTGATGTACCAGGTGTCTTCTCCGAATTTAGCGGTTGATAGAGATACTGCATGTCTGCAGCCGGCTTTATTTTCTCTCATTCAGAGAGATGATCAAGAAAAGCCAGCCATCAGCCCTGCGCTGACTTTTGCGTTTATTATATGAATCCGGGACCCGATAACATCCACAATACCTCTCCTGTGGTATTTAGGTTGATATGGTGTTTTAGGTTTTCATTATTTCTGACTATTTCATGTTAAATTCTGCATTTTCATTATCAACATAGAAAGGCAATGAACTCTCAAAACCATAGCAAATTCGACTTTACAAGGATGTGGTGATGTTAAAACAATGGGAGTAGTTGTCAAAGACAAGTGATAGAGTGAGCTTACCGTGTAGATATAAACTAGGAACCTATCGGTTAACATAAAGGATTCGATCGATTAGTATCGAAAAATAGAAAACGCTTGACACGATAACTAGGCGTCAGGTAGAATTGCGCCCGGCCAGTGAGACTGAGTCTCAGGATCTATTTGGTGAAGGGCTGGCTGGGCATACGCTGTTTAATCTCTTATCGTTGTCAAAGAGCATCGCAAAAGAGTATGTATGTCTATTCTTCATCCTCTACACTATATTAAAAATGGTTAGTAGACTAAGGAAAAACGTAAAATGGATTTCCGCACGACTTTAGCCCGTTTGTCTGAACATTTCGAACCTGACAGTAATTACGATAGCACCATCTGGTTGTATGTCAGGAATTTTGTATCATCGATCGTGGTAGTAACAACATTAACTGTGGCTTTTAGCCTAGCAACTTACGCGGATCGGCGTAACTATGTTTGGACCTATCAATATGTAACAATGCCGAAGAATGCAACCGAATTGGAGTTTTACCAGACAACCAAATTAAAAGATGAAGCCGACGACTGGGAATATCGTATTGAGGTTGAACACGGATTGACCAATCGTTGGGATTTTTCACTCTATCAAATCTTTAAACAGAAAGAAGGTGATGCTTTTAAGTGGGACGCGGTTCAGTTTCGAACCCGCTATCGAATAGCGGAAGAAGGTATCTTGCCAATTGATCCTCTGCTTTATTTTGAATACAAAAGAAGAACTGATAGCACGGCTGAGAATAAAAATAAATTGGAAGCCAAATTGATCTTAGCTAAAACGTTGTCCAAGCTCAATATTGCAGTAAATCCCTTGTATGAAGTTTATCTGAATCATAAGCAAGAGATTGGATTGGATGCAGGAATCTCGTGGGAATGGAATCCAAAACTGGTTTTGGGGCTAGAATCAACGTCTCGGATCAACATCTATAAGGACGGGAGTACGAAATCTGGAAGTTATTTGGGACCGACGGTATCTGTTGCTTCTGGCGGCTGGTGGTATGCGGTAGGAACAGCCCTCGGTTTAACAGATGATTCAGATCAAGCTCGTGTTAGATTTATTATGGGGATTGATCTTTGAATCGAGTAATAGCCATTATCGCTATTTCTTCGGCTACTCTTATTGGTTGTAGCTGGCGAATGACAGGAATTGATATGACCAACGGTGAACGTCTTTTCAGGTCAAACTGTCGGTCATGCCATATATTGCCTAATCCCAAGTCGCAAACTGATTCAGATTGGGTGGTATTGGTCAACCGTTATGGTAGTCGCTTGGATCTGGCAACTGAAATTCAAGCGGAAATTATTGCTCACCTTCAGAGTATGAATTGAAGAAGTTTCAAATTCAAATTTGATGTATATTCTTACTCGGTGGATGTGAAAACGTTCCAGATTCTTGATTTCTCTTTCTGGTTTTTTATTTGCCAATTGATGTTAGATCCTGCATTTGCAGTAATCAACAAAAACAAGTAGATAAACCCAATTACCAAAACATGATACCAGACTTAATCTTTTGAGCTTATATCAGATCTTCAACTGGATTCTGACTGTTCAAAAATATTACTGCTAGACTGTGCGTATTTTCTGCTTGAATGGGATATGTTTACAGGCATTAATCCCGTACGGGGTATAGTCCAATGCACGAGTCTGGTTCGACAGACCACCGGCATTGTACGTGACTTCCAGCGTTGCATTCTTATAGACAGTTATCTGCTTTATTAGCGAATGCAACGCTGTTTTTTTGCTCTCCAGTCCCTTCAACCACTCCTTTAATTCCTGTCGGATCAGCTTTAAATCTAGTATCCTGAACTTGTCTATGCCTTGAGGGTGCTTCAATTTCGCTTCCAACTGCTCCTTGCTAGATTGATCCTCGGCCAATACCTGCAGAGCCATTCCTCTAGGGATTTTAGTTTCGGCCATAATCCCTCAGCATCTGCTTCATCCGATCCTCTAACTGCTTGACCTCTCACTTCAGGCCTCTGACCTCTCCTTGAGCATCTTTAGCCTTCTGATTCAAGTCCTTACGTGCCATTTGGAAATAGGATTCCAAGAATCCCTGCTGCATTATCTTGCCGTTGACCTTCTCCAACACACTGTCTTCTAACTGTTGTTGATTCAGGTGCAGCTTATTCTGACAAGCATCGTGTCGTCGATAGTTAGAACCACAGATGTAATACAAGTTGTTGTACTTCTGGCTGCCTTTGAGTTGAAACTTATGACCACATAAATCGCAATAAAGCAGTCACTCAGAGGGTAAGTAATACGACGATAGCGAGTGCCATCTTTAATCCGTTGATGATATTGTTGGCGACAGCTTTTAGCTTCCTCCATACTGATGATGGCTTGGTGCTGGTCTTCGACGATGATCCAGTCTTCTTCGGCCTGGATCTTTCCCTTCTTGCGTGCGTTCCAGACATAGCAACCGGCGTAGGGATAGGGATTCTGGAACCAGTAACCAACCGTGCTTTTACTGAGTGGTCGCCCTTTTTTTGGAACGATAGCCCATCTGGTTGAGATGTTCGGCAATCTTCTTATAGCCATTACCTTGTTGAAACAGATCGAAACCCAGGCGGATAGCTCGGACCTCTTTGGTTGTAACACAAACTTATATTTGGTTTTGACATTGCCCACCCCATTGGTAAAATGAATCGCCTCTTTCTGATAACCGTAGGGGGGCAGGCCACCGTTATTGAATCCTTAAAGCGCGTTCTGCTTCATGTGCTCCATGGTTTCTTGGGCTTTAACTCGTCGCTCAAACTCAGCGCAGATGCATGTGACGTCCCAGCAACCAGGAGGTTAGCGAATCCCGAGGATCACCCGTATCATTCAAACAGAGGCGGATCCCGTCAGCCTGAGCTAATTGGCGATACATTTCGATCTGGGCCTCGATAGTAGTTGATTTTTCTCGGCCTTCGCCCCCAGAGAAACGAGCATAGATAGTTCCACGCATTTTGTAACCTTGATTAAATTTGGAATCGAGAGAAATAGAGGTAACTTAGATTATAGGGGATTTGGTCAATCCACTCAAGAGTTTTCTGCTATTATCTGACAATTTACCGGTTCCGCCTTGGCTGATGAAGTGGTTATTGACCGCGGTTTAGCCTGCTACTCAGCTTGGATTTTGAGCAAAATATCTTGAGCCACCCGTGATGGTAAAGAGTTAGCGCTTAATCTGTTGACCTAGATGGTCGACAGACTGTTACAATTGGTCGATAGAAGTTAATGTCATCGGCAACTTGCAGGCTGAGTTGTATCATTGTCATCGACCGCTCTCCTATAGATTAACTAGTGGATTGGTTGACCGATGACAACGATGATAATCATCGCGGCATTTCATCAATCTATCTCTTAGCTGTTAGCCCTGTGATCAAGCCGATCTGAGTCACCCACACTATTTCGCTGCTTATATAATGTCCCTAGAGTTTAGAGTCTCACCAAACAAATAGGAGAAACAATGTATAAAAATAGTTGACATTGTGGCCCAAAAATCGTTGCCGCTCCTGGAACCGCTTTGGCTTTTTAACAGCTGTTCCAGGAGCGGCCAGAAGAAGGAAA
>JASMLX010000011.1 GCA_030748495.1 Candidatus Poribacteria bacterium
TCAAAATCAAGCTGAAACTAATAAGCCCAATCGTTTTTCGGTGGCAGTTGATCATAAGCTTGTAGAACAGCTTTAAACAGTGAACTATCGATCATTGGCCATTGATTCTGACAATGCTAAATAGGTCAAGTCGGTACCGATATGAAGCCATCTATCCTCTCCCGATGTCTTGCCACCTCTAACTTTAAAGTCAGGTAAGGCGGTCATTAAGAATTCCACTGTTTGGTCGATATTTTTCACTCGAATATTGGCATGTTCTATTTGGTTTATCATTCAAGTTACTCCTACAATAGTTTAACCCAGCCTCTGCTCAGCGACTTAAGGTCTGTCCAACGATCCACTGATCACTCATATGTTCCATATTGTCGGACTAACTCGATGACACGACAATATTGCTGGAAACTGATATTATCTGGTACAGAGTGATCAGAATGATAAATGTAGCCTCCACCAATTTTAGTTATGCCAACTTTGGTTCTGATCTCTTCTTCAATAACATCTGGGTCTGGGTGCGCCATTTTCCGGACGTCGATTCCGCCCATAAATGCTAACTTATCACCAAAATTTTTTTTCAGTTCAATTACATCCATCCCAGCCTTAACTTCGAGCGGCTGCAGACAAGTAAAACCCGCTTCGATGAGATCTGGAATGAAGGCTTGGACGCATCCGCAACTATGTAAAATGATCGGGAAATTTTTACTTTTAAAAAAATCGCAGGCTCGTTTATGAGCAGGGAAAAGCAGTTCACGATAGTCAGCGGGTGAGAATAGCGTTCCATTTCGATACCCCATATCATCAAAAAGGAACGCTCCATCGAAAACATATCCGCTAGCCATCATCTCCTCTGCATTCTGGATCATAATTTCCACGCCAGCCATAAACATGTCGGCAACCCAATCAGGATCATCGAGCATTGCCATCAGCAGTGCTTCTGAACCAATGATTCCTTGCGTTTTATCGTAGCCTAGAGCACCTGAAAAAGAGAGGTATTTATCGCCTTGACGGATCTCTTGGTTATGCTTAAGCCCATTATTCAAATCGATACGTGACTCGTTATAAGTCATGCGAGGCTTGTATTCTTCCCAGGTTTTCCGATCTTTGATGGTAAAGTCGATCATCTCCGGGGTGGAAGTTTGGTGTTTCCAATTGCGGACCAAAGCTCCGTTTGTATTTTTAACAACGGTGTATTCATCCGTCTCTTCAACGGTCTCAGACGGAAGTTGCAACGAAGTGTCCGAACCCTGACTTACCATCTCGTAGCCGAAATATGAAGATGGATCAGTATCCAAACCTTCATTTCGCCAGCGTGTAACTGCGGTAGCCCAAGGGCCGTCCTGAATCGGGACACGATCAGGTTCCTGGTGATTCAACGCCATTAAAACTCGCTCACGAGATGTCATTGCAGTTTCCTCCTCCTTCAAAGCTATCAACTTGATATCAATCTGGCGGACAAATCCGCTACTTATTTAACCTTAGATGCAATATGGTTCAATTCACTAGAATCAAGGCTAGCCGCAAAAGAAGCATCTGCTTCAGCAATCACAGCCTTTACCTGATCGCTCTGACCGCTCTCCTGAATTCTAAGAGCTTCATCAGGCATCAAATCTACCTTAGTTCCGTTCTCTTTAATAATTGAACAGATCCCTGTCTCTCGACATTTCACAATTGTAAGAGTATCCATATTCTCGCCTGTCGTACCGACAGGCCCTCCTTATCACGTTGGTTGTACTAACACCCGCGCTTTTTCTCGATCAAGTCGAGGATGCCGACCGTAGGTCGGACGGCTATCAAGTTTTATTCTGATCCTCGGTCCAGCCGGGGACATGCTGATAAATGAACTTAGATTCCAAATTCATTATCGATAAATTTCTCCCTCGACCCTCCCTTGCTTTCGTAGGGATAATCGAGGGACAAGGAACATCTGTACATTCGCTGACCGTAGGCCGGATGCCTTAAATTGCCTTTAACCTGCTGAACCCGTTACCATCCAGCCTTAATCGCTTTGATCTCTGGTCGATCTTCAAAATGTTCCGGATGAGGTATTCCGAACATCTCCCGTTTCAGGTGAAGATAGTAAACATAATCATCAAAAGTCACATTTGGTGGGCAGCGATGGTCAACATGTGGGATAAAGCCACCTTCTTCGACGTAAGGTTGTATTCGCTCGAGATATTTCTTGATGGCCGGTTTCCCTTGTATGAGAGCGTGTTTGTCAACACCACCAAGGATTAAAATATCCTTACCATATGTCTCACGGATAGCAACCGGGTCGGACCCTGCACGCACTTCGACCGGAAACATAGTATTGACTCCGCCCTCTAGCCATGGTTCAATCACATCATTAATGTTGCCGTCGCAGTCGGTATAAACGATATCTACACCATTTTCTTTTAAGAGGTCAGTAATCCTTTTATAATTCGGCGTTAGAAATTGGCGGAACATCTCTGGTGAAATGATAGGGCCATTATTGAAGCACATATCCTCCCAGCCAGATGCATAATCGATTTCAATCTCCTCTACAGCACGTTTAATAACAGTGCAGGTCAATGTAGCAAGATGCTCAACCATTTCATGCATTAGATCTGGATCGTCATACATCATTACGGAAATGTTTTCAAATCCCATCCAGTCTCGCAACCAGCCGAAAAGGCTTCCAAATCCAATCCCGACAGGAATTTCCCAATTTGGATCGTTGAATTGATCTTTGATTGCTTGCCAATCATCTCGATTCTCGGGATAGCGATTTTTAAGACTAATTTCGAGTCGCGGTTTAAAAAGTTCTTCCCATTCCTTTCGACCTTTGAGTGGATAATCGAGATAGTGAGGAATTGTATCTTTACCACTTGTGAATATTTGCTTGGTAACACCGGTCCCGTCACGGACGATTTGGTAATCGGCAGTCTCTTCTAAAACTTCGTGCTGGAAACCAGGAGTCAGACCAATACCTACCGGGACTCCACTTCGTGGTGCAAAGCCGAAATAAGGGTCGCAATTTCCGTTGCTGTTAACCTCTTTCGGCAGACCTTGATCGTGCCAGGCCGTAAAGGTGTTGTCCCAGTAACCAAACTCTTCATCAGGTACATGATCGACTGATTGGAAGCGCATTGTGCGAATCCAACGTTCACGAGGCGTCATAAAAAACTCCCGATTCAAAAATCATTGCTTCCATAAAGTACACTTGAAAATCTGGCGTTTCAGCAATCTGCAAATGCTGAGTTTCACTGGCGATAGCTTGTCCGCCTCGTCGCTGCTCTTGAGATATCAGAGCTAGTTTTGCACCGGCGATTGCCGCATTGCCAATAATCTTAATCCGATCGTGGGGTAGATCGGGGATAAGTCCAAGTCGTATGGCATTAGCCTTGTTGAGATAACTTCCGAATCCACCTGCAATCAACAACTGATCGAGATCCTGGATAGAGAGCCCAACTTCTTTGACCAAAACATCAATTCCTGACCGGATGGCGGCTTTTGCCAACTGAAGCTCACGCATGTCTCTCTGTGTAAAAACGATTGGCTGTGCCTCAGAAGAAACAGTATCTACCTGCGGTTTCTCGGCAATGCGGTATTCGATTTCACCATTATGATCAATGACCCGTTCTCTAAGACCAGTGGGAAGATTATCCGGTAATTCAGACCTTAGTAACATCCGACCGGTGGAATCGACAATCCCGGCTCGTAAGAGTTCGGCTCCGATATCGACAATTCCGGAGCCACAAATCCCAATCGGCTCACCACCACCGATCGTTTTGACGGTACAATCATCGCTCAAACTTACACGTTCAATCGCACCGTGACCTGCATACATACCGCAACTGATTTTTGCTCCTTCAAAGGCCGGACCGGCGGGGGTAGAACAAGCGAAGAGATCATCTCCCCGACGCAGAACAATTTCGCAATTGGTACCGATGTCGATCAACATTCGAGTTCGGGAATTGGCTTGATCTAACTCTGTGGCGAGAATGGCGGCCACCGTATCCGCACCGACATACCCGCCAATGTTGGACAAGAAATGGGCATTGGCCTCCGGGTGGGTTTTGAGGCCGAGGTCTACGGTAGAAACTTCGATAGCATCGCTAAAAACCGGCACATAGGGTAAAGAGCCAAGTGATTCTGGTGAAACTCCAAGCATCAAATGTGACATCGTCGTATTGCCAGCAATCGAGACTTCATAAATCTGGTTGAGATCTACCTTAGCCGCCTCCGCGACCTCAATCAAAACCTGGTTTACGCTCTCCTGAACTAATTCTTGTAAAATACTTAGCCCTTGGTCGTGTTCCATACTGAATTTGATTCGAGCGATCACATCGTGACCATGCTGTGCCTGTCGATTCACCGTGGAAGCTACAGCGAGATCTTTCCCTGTTGATAGGTCAACGAGCGTACCGACGATAGTTGTCGTTCCAACGTCAAGTGCTACTCCATAAGCACAATCGGAGGTGTCACCCAGCTCAAGATCGAGTATTCGATCCTGGCAAGTGACGGCTGTCAGTTCGCGTTCTGATTTCTCCAATACGACTGGAAGTTTGCGCAGAATATCATAATCTGCCTTTAGATCAGCACGAAGATCGAGTGCTTGTATCAGAAGGTCTATCTCTGCGATTGATCCTTGAAGGTTTTGATCTGGCAACTTAACACACTGTTTAGTAATCGCCGGATCAAATGTAACCTGTCGTGAAGTGCCACCAACCAGAATTCGCATTTCACTCGCACGCGAGGTTGGTGGCACTTCGACAGTGAGGTCAGACTCGATCTTGGTTTGACACGCCAACCAAAAATCGGCCTGAACCGGTTTCACACCTTCACTAACGATAACACGACATTTTTGGCAGGTTCCTTCTCCCCCACACGGCGAAGTCAGCATAATACCAGCCTTCGCCAATTCGGTCATTAAATTAGCTTGCGGTGCGACTTCAATCTCGAGATTATCAGGGGAAATTACTAATTTCACCGGATCGCTCCGTTTAATCATACTCGATCTCTGATATTGTTCGCACCGCGTGCTATTCGCTCTATTCGCTATGCCGCGGCAAGTTTTTTCAATCTTAGGCAGCAGGAAGTCCTACCAACTGTTTAGCGATATCTACCCCACTGGCGGCATCACGCGCATAGCCGTCTGCACCAATCTCATCTGCATATTCCTGTGTAACCGGCGCCCCGCCAATCATAACTTTAACCTGATCTCGCAAACCGGACTCTTCAACTTCATCAATCACTGTTTTCATTGTCGGCATTGTCGTAGTCAACAACGCAGACATTGCAATGATTTGCGCACCATCAGTTCTAACTGCTGAAATAAATTGATCTGCTGAGACATCAATTCCGAGATCGACGATTTCAAAGCCTGCTCCTTCCAACATCATCTGAACCAGATTTTTACCGATGTCGTGCAGGTCCCCTTTAACAGTACCAATTGCGACTGTACCAACAGGATCAATCCCTGACTCTGTCAGGAGAGGGCGAACTAATTCCATTCCCGCTTTCATGGCTCGGGCCGCAATAAGAACTTCGGGAATATAGAATTCGTTATTCTTGAATTTCTCACCGACAACATTCATGCCAGCAATCAATCCTTCGTTGAGAATCTCGCCAACAGGGATATTTTCAGCTAGACTATCTTCGACTAATTGCTTGACCGTTGGCGCTTGCCCCCGGATAACATTTTCTGCAATTTGGGTTAGATCTACCATTAATGAAGCCTCCAATATAGTTTCGTGCGGGTAGAGTTGTGCAGAGGACTGCTCCTCACACTATGATGTCCATTCTCAATCAGGACCAAGAACGCTCACCATGATAATTTTCTAGATTGATTTCTTTCGGCTAAATGCAAGCCCACATTATCAGATGTAAGGCTTAAGATACCTTATTGTAGTTTTATGGCCAATGTATTGTCAAGGATTTTCGGACTCTAGCACAGCAACCTGTCGATATCGATTTTCGCAAAAGTAATCGACCACTACGAGCTATCAGTAAGTATCGAGATTTGATTTGATGATAAGGTGATTCTAGACCGAGGTTTAGCTCCACATTAGTTCAAATGAAAAAGCTAGTTGTCGGGATTAGTGTGATTATATATATACCAAAAAGGAGCTTATGCTCTATTTCATTTCGAGCCAAGAGGGCCTTAAGCGATTTGTGCTATCCGTTGAAGCACAGGAGTTACACCATGAGCCGGCGCACCGGCAACGATGAAACATCATACTGTTATTAATCTCTGTTAATAATCTTCAGCTTCTACAGTCAACATTCGTCCTCAAACTCGAACGACACCGGAGATCGGCACTGAAATATAAGGTCTCCAACTCTTTCCAAGGTTGAACTGGCAAAAATATGATCTTCATAGACATACAGTTGCTAAATGGAAAAATCGAGCGGAGATGAGCGATCAAAGTTATCGCCCGGAAGGTATGCACACGGCCCGGAATGATGCTCAGCAGACCATCGTAGTAAATTGCGAAAAGTGCTCTTGTGGCCCCTCCCTAGATGACCTTCTGCTAGTCACTCGAGAGTTCATTGGTGAGACATCAATCTGCTCTGTACCGCCTGTTGGTCGGCCACGGCATCCCCAACCTTAACCTAACCAGCTAGGCGAACAGGAAGGAGGGAGAGCACCGGAAAAGCGCCACGGAAGCCATTCAAAAAACTATGCGCCTGGATTGGTGCATATTGATCTCAAGCGCTTAGCCTAAATGGAAGATGAAGTTTTACGCAAATATCTGTTTGTGCGACTAGATGTTATAATGGGAAATTGATTCGCTGGCCGCTTTTGGCCGAAGCATAGGCACCCAACACCATCTCAACGGCTACTCGTCCATCGTAGGCGTCGGACGAAGGTGGGATGTCGTTTTTAAGATGATCGATCCAGGCCCGCGGAATACCGGCAATCCGTTCACCATGGTTATCAGGGATGGAAATACCGAGATCCTGCCAGGCGGAGTCTCCATCTCGGTACAGTTTCAACGCCACCGCATTTTCAGGGCGAGCGATACTAGTCGAAGGTCCATCTCCATAATTTTGAATAGCTACCCCTTGATCGCCGTAGATCTCAGTGGTATTTTCACCTGCCAGCGTAACGGAGGTATTAATTAAGATAGCCATAGTACCTTCAGCAAATCGATAGATGGCGATACCGGTATCATCCGGTGCGACATCCGTTAGAACGTTGTCAATCTCAGCCATTACACTGACCGGTTTGCCCAGCATCCAATGGATAAAATCGGTGGCGTGAGAGGCGTCGTCCATAAACATCCCCATATTTTTCTCTGGATCGATATGCCACCTGGAGTCGCCAGTGATAAACCCTTGGTTGAAGAGAACAGGAATACAGTGTCTTCTCCTCAAGAGTCCGATTCGACCCAGTTGACCACTGTCGATGAGTTGTTTCATTTTTTGATTAGCCGGATCCTCGCGCATCTGGTGGGCCATCATAAAACGAACGCCGTTCTTTTCGACTGCCTCGATCATTCGATCACAATCCGGTAGCGAAAGCGCCATCGGTTTTTGGCACAGAATATCTTTACCGTTACTGGCAGCAGTAATTACCATCTCTGGATGACGGTTGGTTTCACAGGTGACGATTACCGCGTCGACCTCGGGGTGGGTCATGACCTTTTCCACGTAAGGAGTATAGGGAATACCGATTCGTTCAGCCGCACATTCACCTCGTTTTTGATTATTGTCCCAACAAATTACCAGTTCGGCGTCATCGAATCCAGCTAGTTGATTGCAGTAGGCGTTGACGTGTCCATGTGCAAAACTGATGATGCCGATTCCTACTTTTGATGATCTAATTTTCCTATCTTTACAAGCCATTGTAATCCTCTCTAATATGCTGCGTGAACGCCCCCAACGGGAAAGCGCTGTCCTGAACTACTAACAGTATTATTGTCACTATAAAATCATGTTTCTTACCATTGCAAGAATTGACTTGATGTTCACCATAGTTTCCTTTATAACACCGTTTTTCGTTTTCATGATAGGAAATCTGGCATATCCCTCCACGAATAAGTTTGGAGAGGCTAGGGCAGGCAAAAGTAAATGGTTCAGGGTTCGTCCTTCTTGCCATTGATGATTTGACCCTTGTTTAAATGTTTAGATCTTAAATTCTCTAATCTGTTCCAGAGTTGTTAGCTCTCCTCTTTCTTCGTAGTCGGCGACAGATGAAATAGAAAAGGCTCTAATGGATGGTACTGGGGCCTTTGCCTTCGTCTTCAAGAAACCAGGAACTATAAACTTCTCCGGTAAATCTTTGGGGGTGGATATTCAACAAACATTTACGAAGTCATTAAAAAAAGCTCTTGCATAAGATCGTAAAATCCACTACAGTTCCAGCTGGGAGTGAGCTAAATTCTTTGGCATACTACACAAACTCAAAAATCTCCCAACTTCTATTTCTTGGACTTAATACAAGAGTCTAATATAGAGACGATCAGAGGAATAAGCGGTGTTGAGGGATCATCACGCAGGCATTAGTATCTTAATTTTAATTCTCCCCAAACTACACTTACCTTGTTCATGGTATCGACAGGCTTGACCTCTGCAAATCGATTTCCAATCAATTGAGCATATTCTTTGGCTATTTGATCATTCGGGGGAATGGACGCGCCACAGCACGAGGTATGAAAATTGATAGCCACCCCTTTCATATCTTTCGCTCGGTAGGCAATCGGGTCAGCATTTGTACCATCATCAGCGTAGCTTTCAAACTCAAAGTTGTTTTGCTTTAGAACAGCAAGACCTGCTGGACGATTGGAAGTCCATTTTTTCAGCGAAGCGATATACTTTTTGCCAAGATCGGTTGGAGCAACCTGCGTTACCGTCCCATTGGTCACGGTTACTCCAAATACACTTTGTTGCCCCGTACCTGCAGCTGTGACCCGTGTCCCTTTATCCCACAGTAATAGTAGAAGGGATAATCACCGATAAACCTACCAATCTCCCTTCTCTTAACGCAGGTATAGACAAGATCCTTTTTCCTTCCTTTTTAAAGATGCTTCCCGGGGTATTGCCTTGTGTAATGATATAGATACCTTCCGGATTAGCATTCATATATTTGGCTAAGCCATCACTATCAACAATTTCAACAGTTCGTTTCTGGGATTTCAACTCTTTGACCAGCATTTCTGCTAATTGGCTGGGATTGCTGACTGCTAAACCCCTTCCCCCTTCGACGGCTTTGTCATACAAAGACAGCTACATCTAGGAGCGAGGGTGAAATTAGTAATAATCGAGCAGAGCAACACCATCGAAACGTTGAGAAATTCTTTCATTGGAATTACCTCCAAATCCGGCGAACTTTGTGTGAAATAATTGTCCATTTTACGATTTTAGACTATCATTGTAAATGATATCAATACCAGAGTCAATCACTTTTTAGGGCAGATTTTATAGTTGCGTTTAGGTGGAGGGTGGCTGGTTGTTAACGGTTCTCCAGACTAATTCTTAACCGCTGCTAAGATCTGATAACTATATCTCGTCGGCAGAATACGAGCGAAGTGGGTAAACCTGTATCTCCCACTACCCACTTCTTTCAACTTCGAGCAGAAGGCTATACTCACATACTAACTTTCAGGGAAGTAAAGTTAGATTATAATAATTCATATAATCCAGCGTATGAAATACAAACGGTATAATCACCATACCCTTCAGCTTATGCGCATTGCAGGCAATTAAGGCCGTACAGGGTGGTCAGAGTGCAACCAAGCTGGCCAAAGCCTATGGCATTAACCGCCAGACCATCTACCGCTGGATGGCCAACTATCTCTGCGGCGGACGGAAGGCACTATTGGCAAAACTCATCCCTGGCTGCCCTTCAAAACTATCCGATCAACAGATGAGGTGGATGGCGGAGGCTGTCGGCAACGATATCCCCAGCAAGATGAATTCGAATTTGCTCTTTGGACCTGAAAGATCATCCGCACACTGATCCAAAATCAGTTCGAGATCAAACTTTCCATCAACATCCTAAGTAGAGCCATGAAGTTCCTCGGCTTGACCGCACAAAAACCACTCTATCAAGCCTGGCCGCAGGATGAAAAACTGGTGCCTCAATGGGAAGAGGATCTCTATCCAGAAATTAAGAGAGGGGCTAAAAAGGCAGCTGCAACTATCTACTTGGCAGATGAGTCGGGAATAGGCTCAGACTACCATACAGGCCAAACCTGATCACCAAAGGGAGAAAGGCCAGTGACCACCACAACAGGAAACTGCTACGCCGTAAATATGATCTCTGCCGTCAGTGCCCAGGGACAACTAGGTTTTATGTTGAGCTAGAGAACAGTTACAGCAGTCATCTTCAGGGAATTTCTGAAACCACTGATGATCGGCCGCAACAAACCGCTATTTGTGATCGTTGATGGTCAGCCCACACAGAAAGCCGAACTAGTGAAAAAATACGTTGAGTCATTCCACGGAAGACTCCAGCTCTTGATTCGGCCACCAGACTGACTGGGTCTTAATCCAGATGAGACCGTATGGGCACATGTAAAAGGGAGATTGAGAGAAAGACCGTAAATTCACTGGTAGAGATAAGGAGTTATGCTCTTGGTGGGCGGCGGAGATGGCAAAAACCCCAAGACGGATCCAATCCTTCTTTGACCAACCAGCGTGTCAATATGCCAGAATATAGCATTACTTTAGTGAGAGTTAGTAAGTGGTTTTGTCCTTGTGCTCCGCAACCGGTCACACCAACATAATATTGGTTGATCTTTCATAGCTACTCTTTCTACCGTAGTCGCCTACTAGAGTTGTCCAAAATTCCTGATTGCATATCAATAAAATAGCACCAGACGAATCGTATCTGCTAAGTAGGCCCTCCTAACAACTTATACCAATTCATTTCCATTTTTAACACCAAGTTTCGGAGTCAACGCTATTTTCAAATTTAATCCAGGACTCAGGTATTGTGAGGTCTTTTTGAAGAATCAGATGGACTACTCATTAGTTTGAATCTTATCATGATTTCTGTCCTGCGCTAAAGAGAGTGCTGTCATCGATTGAAGTTGACGAACTAATACATAGACTGGAAGTTATACTATGTAAAGTTAGATTTTCAATATCAGGATCATTTCACGGGCAGCAGGGATTATATGATGATACATTGGCCTGTCCCAGTAGAAATGTCACATAACATCGGCAGACAGCCTTTGTGGCTTATTGGACTCCGAAAATGACACCGAAGTCAGTAGGGCTGAATTCTTGGTGTCATTGGAGGTTGTGCTGACACAGTAGAATCGAAACTTTTTTGTATCAATGACCATTTTTTGTCCTGCCAGTTTGGATCGGTTGATAGATCCTGAAACTCCCACGGATCCTGAGCTAGATTGTAGAGTTCGCAAATTCCTTTGTTGTGGTAGTTGACCAACTTCCATTGCTGATCGCGATACATGGTTGCCATAGTTTGATCCGGGTAATCAATAGCCCCATAAAATTCACAGCGGACACTATCTCTATGTTCTGTTGTTTGCCCAGTTAATAATTGATGTAGAGATTGCCCTTGAACGTAATAGGGGTTTGGAAGTCCAAGACTTTCATAAAAAGTAGGCACTAAATCGACAAGTTCCACCAGAGCCGACGTAATTACGTCTTGTTGAAATTGTACTGGATATGAAATGATAAGCGGCACTCGCACCAGACCTTCGTAAAAACGACAACCCTTGAGCATTAAACCGTGATCTCCTAGCATTTCTCCATGGTCAGCCATAAAAATGATGATTGTGTTTTGGCGTTGTTCAGTTTGATATAGAAAATCGATTAATCGACCAAATTCGGTGTCGATTTGCTCAATCATGGCATAGTAGGCAGCTTGCACTTTTTTGTGTTGCCATTTTTCTGGCAAATCAGGTTCTGATTGAAAATCAATTCCTGCTTCCATCAACTTCTGTTGGTGAGGCAAATCGGTTAGTCGGAAGTTCGCACCTGGTAATTGTGTGGGATCGTATCGCTGATAATATGATAGTGGCGCATCAAAAGGCGGATGAGGATCAAAAGGGTTCACTGACAAAAACCATGGTTGATTTGTTGATCGGTTCTTTTGTATAAATTCGATAGCCTTTTCAGTACACCAGTGGGTTTGGTGAAGGTTAGATGGTATGTTATCTCTATTGGCTAACGGTTCATGTAATCCCCCAAAACTTTGCTGATGCGCGCCGTCACGATAGTTAGAGGCTTTGACAGGTGTTTGCATCAAAGTCTCCGGATTGACACCTTGCTGACGCAACCACTCCGCATAGTCGTGCCCAAATGCGTTTGGACCTTTGTGGTCGTGACTATATTGAAAATATCTATATCCATCACTGACCCGTTTTTCCTGTCCTAGTGCAGCACTCGATAAATGCAGTTTCCCAACCAATCCACAGTCGTAACCCGCTTGTGACAAAACATGCGGGATAAGTCGATTTTCGTAGTGGGATGGGAACTGCTCAATGCCGTTACCGTTTACAGCTAAAGCTGATGGATACATACCCGTCAAGAAACTAGCACGACTGGGGGTACATATTGGCGACTGGCAATAGGCATGAGTGAAAGCAACACTAGTAGATGCAAATTTATCTAGGCAAGGGGTCTTTATATGACAATTTCCGAGTGCAGCGATAGTGTCGAAACGTTGTTGGTCGGTGCAATACCAAAGAATGTTAGGTCTCTGCATTATTACAATTTGATAGGTAGTTAGTTTATGAGGCTTATAGAAAATGGCAAAATGTGTGTCTTTACCAGACTGAGCTTCCTATTCTGGACATCCATGGATTTTATCTGTTCTCGGTCCATATTAGCAACTTCATCAGTACCATCAACCCTTGATTATTTTAAGGGCTTTTTTTCTCCGAGGTAAGAAGTTCAGGGAACTGCTAGGGGGCAGAACAATAGGTTTGTGAGCCAAATACGAATGAATCCCAGTGAAATCATCACCCGATAGCTATGGCCTGTTTTTCATCTCCTGTGGTAATGCATCGATTTTCTGAGGGTATAAAATTAATTATAGATAGATAACGAGGATGTATGTTACACATCTCTTACAGAATGGAAAGGAGATGTATTCTATGTCAATTTCAGGCCGGAATTATTCCTCTAGTGTCATTGTAAAGAATGGTCAAGTTCGAGGCAAACAACGCTATAGGTGCAGAATTATGCTTAATAATTTTGTGTTAGGAGACGGTCGTGTTGATCCAGAAACAGCTCCTAAATCGGCCTTTGCCGTCTTGCTCTATGGTCTGGGCAAGGCGTCCTATGGGTTGATAGCCAAACTATTTGGAGTGACACCCTTCGCCGTTTAAAATTGGCTGATACCTGGCCGGATAACGAAATTTCTGACCACATCCGAGAGGTTGAATTTGACCAAAGGTAGCATTTCTTGGAGTCAAAAAAAACAAAACATTGATTCTCAAAGCCGTAGACCGTTCTAGCGGGCGAATCATGGCCTGGGTTATAGACGGTGGTGATGCTCAAACCTTCGCCCACCGGTATGAAAAGGTCAATCACTTAACAGACCGCATCTTTGATACAGATGATTGGGAGGCTTTGACTGGGGGAAATAGGCATCCACGACGTCATTGCTCCATTTGATAGCGCCATGATTTAGCTCAGCTCGAGAATCCAGGCCTAGAGCAGAACCATCAGGGGCCTTTGACACATCGCACCAGCAACAAGCGGTGGATAGAAGATACAGCAGCCTGTTGAGAAAGCGTTTGGGATTAATTGCGAGTTTTCCTTATCCTTCGTTTGCCTGGAGTAGAAAACAGATTACTAAACAATTTCCATTCCATGTCGCTTAAACTTTCAAATCAAGCGGCCATTTCATCTTTATGTGAGGAAATTTATATGAAGAAAATATAATAACATCCTCCCGCATTATTGGGATTAGGCACATTATCCCGTTCGATCTCCGGTTGGAGTTATCTTGAAAGGGTTTGTAGATTCACTGTCAATGTCGAAAGTTTTGGATTGATTGAATTGGCAGGGTTTGATATAATCCGAGGTGTTATTTAGGATTATCGACGTGTTGCTTCGATTTAAAGCTCTACAGTATTTTTATTTTCTGCTTCTCCTTCTCTCTCTTTTAGGTTTCCACTTTGTTGGTTTGGCTGAAACCGTCTATGTGCCACAGGACTATCAAAGCATACAGGAAGCAATTCAGACGCGTCAAGATCAAGACCAGGTCATTGTTGCTCCTGGGTACTACCGGGAAAATCTTCAGCTTGAGGGGCAAAATGTCATTCTTCGCTCGACGAACCCAAATGATGCCGTAATAGTGAGCCAGACGATTGTTGACGGTGGTGGTATCGATTCAGTAATCACCTTGGATGGAACGGAGCCCCCATCCTGTCAGATTGTTGGATTGACCCTGACCAATGGACGAAATAAAGTGGGAGCGGGAATTTTGGGCAACGGATCGAAGGCTACTATCGCCCTCAACCGGATTGTTGGTAATCGAGCTATTTCTATTGATGAAACGAGTGCGCACGGCGCGGGGTTAGCACAGTGTCACGGCCAAATTATTGGTAACACTATTCTTGAAAACCAGGTAGATGCCAGGTTGGCAAGCGGTAGTGGCGGTGGGATTTACCAGGCCAATGGTACAATTCTAAATAACGTCATCGCCCGTAACCGCGTGGCGGTGCTTTGGGAAGCAAGCGGTGGAGGGCTGTCCTCATGCCAAGCTGAAATCATCAATAACACAATTGTCTACAACCATACTGTCTCGCTTGCCGCCTTAGCCGGTTACGCACATGGTGGTGGTGTTAGTAACTGTTCAGGCGTTATCCAAAATTGTATCCTATGGGCGAATGAGTCCATGGTCTTCCCCCAAATCTATAACAGTTCCCAACCGACTTACTCTTGTCTACCGAATGGGACAATTGCCTATCACAACATCGCTATGGACCCGCTACTTTTGGCTGTAGCGGAGAATGATTTTCGCCTGGCCGAGGGTTCACCTTGTATCGACCGGGGTGGCGAACTGAATGCACCATCGACTGACCTGACGAACTTTCGCCGGTCTAGTACCGATATCGGTGCGTACGAATGGAGAGCAGTTCCTGTCGTAACCACCCTGCCTGGCGAATCTACCGAAGACGGACAGATTTGGTTCCGTGGCCACCTGGATTCAAAAATAGAGGTGTCAGCAGGTACTGCACCACCTGGTAAATACTTTTTTGAATATGGTGAGAGTTTGGCTTACGGGTCAACGACGCCAGTGCAAGATCTGCTTCCTGATCAAACAACAATCAAGTATTTGGCAACCGATCTTCGTCCAAACGCAACCTATCATTTCCGTCTGGTTGCAACCTACGAGAGGGGACGTAGTTACGGCCAGGATCAAATCTTGATTTTAGGGCAACCCATTGTTAAGGTTCCTGATGACTATCGAAGTATTCAGGCCGCCATTGACGCAGTACGAAACGGTTACCAAATCATTGTCAGTGATGGCACTTATGCTGGAAATCTGAATTTACGAGGCAAAGCCATTCTCTTAAGATCGGCCAACGGAGCAGAAAACTGTATCCTCGATAGTAGAGAGAATGGCCGAGGTATCGTTTGCCAAACGGGAGAAACCACTGAGACTATCATCGACGGGTTTACCATCATCAACGGCCGTGCTGACGGTGGTGGCATCGCCTGTCTCGAGGCTTCGCCGACAATTCGCAACTGCTTACTGGTAGATAATATGGCAGGTCAGTTTGGATATGGCGGTGGACTCTACTGCCGAAACGCGAATCCGGTACTGGAAAACTGTGTGATTCGTCAGAACCGTGGAGGTGGGATTTACTGTCTGAATTCGTCTCCGAAAATCACTGGTTGCTTGATTGAGAACAATACTACTATTTCTAGCGGAGGTGGGATTTACTGTCAGGCCTCATCTCCTCAAATTCAGCAAACTATTATCCGGCACAATCGTGCTGACTACTATGGTGGTGGCTTGCATTGCCGAGACGCTCAGCCGGAACTGGTTAATTGTATTCTAGATCATAATAGTGCTATCAAAGGTGGTGCAATTGGTGCTGAGTTTTATGCCTCGCCACTACTGATCAATTGTACTATTGTATCAAATCAGGTTTATTATCAATCACAGAAACCTCCCATAAAACAGGCAAGTGGTGCTATTTACGCCCAACAAACTGCCTCACCTCGCCTTGTCAACTCAATCTTATGGCTCAATGGAGAAAACCCGATCGAATATCACGGGGACATTTTGCAAATACGGTATTCCGCAGTAGAGGGCGGGTTTCCAAACTTGGGTAATATAGATACTGATCCGGTCTTCGCCGATATCGAACAATACGAATACTATGTCTCCGACCAAAGTGATTGTATTGGCGGTGGAACCCCCGATTTGGCTCCAGCTTTCGATTTTGAAGGCAATTCCAGAGGTCAAACACCGACCATTGGAGCCTACGAAATTGGTCGATACATCGCAGCCGAACATGTAATTAAAACTGTTGTAGATCTAGGTGGTGTGATTGAACCTGCTGGAGATATTTCAGCGCTTCGTATGTCGGATCAACCCTTCCAGATTTTGGTGCAAACAGGGCATTTGCTAACGGACGTACTCATCAATGGGGAATCCATCGGCCCTGTAACAGACTACAACTTTCAACGTATCAAGTCCAACCATACCATTGAAGCCAAGTTTATCAGCTATCCAGTTGCATTTCAGATCCGGACCGTACCGCAAACCTATCAGGGGGAAGCTATTGAAATTGAGCTAGCCCTCTTAAATGTCCGTCAGGAGCCAATAGTACCTCTGAGCCCAATTACGGTTGACCTCTCTCTGGAGGGAGGTACGGGACAATTCTTCACTTCAGCTAACTATCAAAAACAGTCACCAATTACTGAGATTACCATTCCCACTGACCAGACCTCCACTACCGTCTTTTTCCGAACCCACCAATTGGGCCAAACAAGGATCGACATTCGCCACCGTCAAAGTACCAACGACAGCGCACTGTCGGCAACTTTGTCTAACTCGAGTTCGACTTCTAATCTGGTGAACCCAGAGGTTGCTTCCGCTACTCACGACCTAACGGTCATTACGGCCTTGGACGAAATTAAAGTTAGTGGTAGTCCTATCGATATTGGACAAACTGCCACCATTACTCTGATCGGTAAATCAGCAGATACCGATTCTTTTGATGCAGCAACTGCAACCTTTTCAATTCCTGGTTTGGTTGAATCTCAGGAGGCTTATGCTTCAGCAGAAGACCCAACTCGTTATATCGGTTACTTCACCCCCATTTTAGACCAGCATCTAAAAGGAGTTTACGATCTAACTGGCACAATTGGACACAGCCAAAAAACTCTGAAGGATGCCATTCGATTGGTGACAACTCCGCAATTGTCAATTCCTACTGTCAATAAAGATGAGTTGGATGAAACTGCTGATACTGGTCAGTCGATTGTTGCACGGAATGGCGATGAAATCTATCTCTCAATCAGTGCTAACAGATCCGGTTTGGTCATCATGGCAGACGTATCAGAGGTGGACACCACGCAGACTGAACCGATCCAACTTGAACATATCCTCGACAGTTCTCATCGACCCATCAGCATCGACGAAAACGCGTCCTCGACAGTTCTCCCCGATCCCCAATCGGCGCAAGAACCAACTGAGGGCGACGATCAGGAATTATTAGCCCTAGACAGCACTGAGAGTGAAAGAATCACAGATCTTGAGGTTTATGCGATCACCCATGAGATCAGCTACCAAAATACGGCCACCGATGGCACCAAAGTTATTCGGTTCACGGCGACTGACCCACACGGCGATATTGCTACCCCTCTAAAGGTCAGTATCGATCTGAAAAATACGATTTCCTTTACTTTGGATGTCCCAGAGGATGTCAGTTTAATTTACCTTCCTTTGGCGGTAAAGCGCGTCAACGGGCAGGAGAGAAGCATCGATAGGATATCGGATCTATATCGAGCCTTAGGTGGTAATCAAACCGTCAAGTTTCTGGTCACCTATCAACCGGAGACCGGTGATTGGGTCAGTTACTTCGGCCGTTATCCTGCAAGTTTTCGAGCAGATGTTCCAATTAGTAATGTAACAGGAATTATCTCCGTTATGCGGCAGGCTGTCACCCTTAATTTAGAAGGGCATCCTCTCGATCATCGGCTAGAGTTACAAACCGGTCTCAACATGATCGGTCTACCACGTCAAGATCCGCGACTAGTTGAGGTCGGAGACTTACTGCAACTGGATTCGGTTGGAGAATCAATTACTCACTTGATTGTACAATCAAATCAGGTTGATCCAGCCGATCAATCAAAAGGGAAAAACTATCGACGTTTCTTGGCAGTGGCTTTCCCAAATGCTGACGGTACAATCACCTTAGCCAGACAGGAACCGGTTACTGCCGGTAGGGGAATTGTCGTTATGACTAAAAGTACAGGCACAGTTGTTACAAAGGGTAATCCTTGGCCAGCCAAACTGGATCCGGTTCCCCTTACAACACCGATAGCTGCCCCAAGCACTATTGCCATGCCATCTGCAATAGATCTACTTGTACTACATGGTAGTGTAGACGCCGACCTCGGTCAGACGCCTATCCAAATCCGTGTCACCAGCCAATCCGATGCGATCCGCGACGATAATTCTCGCTTTCGGCTAAGGAGATCATCTCAGTGGGAAGAGAGGTTTGAACTGAAGAAAGCACTTGACTCATCCGGTACATTGAACTCTCCAGATCAGACGAGTCAAACGTTAGCTCGGACATCGGTAGATAAAGCGGACGCCACACGACCACATGAACGTTCTCTTCGTGGTCAATACTCCTTTGCGCTGACACTTGTCGGTCTAAGTACCGACGCAGATTATAAACCAACTCAGGTCGGTGATGTCCTGGAAATTTCAGTCCAATATGCAGATCTTACTACCTTTATGGTAAAACATATAGCGACTGCAACTGAGACACTAAATCGGTATATCGATCTTGGCCAGCTTAGGCCGGTCGAAGCCCCTCCGTCAAAAACCCATCTTTTTGCCAACTATCCAAATCCTTTTAATCCCGAAACGTGGATTCCGTATGACTTAGCCGCTCCGACTCAGACTGAAATCAAGATCTACAATGTTAACGGGGCTCTGGTTCGTAAAATCGAAATGGGGCACCAAACAGCGGGATCTTATACCTATCACTGGGATGGTCGGACGGAAAACGGTGAATTAACCGCCAGCGGGATCTACTTCTACACCTTGAAAACCGACGACTTTGAATCGACACGTAAAATGGTGATTCTCAAATAGGAAAACGGTAATGCCCAAAAACGATGAAAAGACGATCTTCGGTTGGTGTATGTACGATTGGGCAAATTCTGCCTTTGCTACAAGTATTACCACGGCAATTCTTCCTGCCTATTTTGGAGTCCTGTTTGTCGCAAGTCACGGGGCAGCTGGTTGGAAAGGGTGGTCGGGAGAATCTCTGTGGGCATTTGGTGTAAGCTTCGCCACGGCAATTGTCGCCTTATCAAGTCCCCCGTTGGGTGTGATAGCCGATCGTCTATCATTAAAGATGAAGTTCCTCAAGATATATGCCTTCGCCGGATCTCTTTGTACCATTCTCCTGTTTACCACCGTTTGGCTGCCAGGATACGACTGGATGTGGTTGCTTGGTTTCTACATGCTTGCCAATATCGGATTCGCAGGTGGAAATGTCTTTTATAACTCACTTCTGACATCGATTGTTGACGAAGATCAATACGATGATGTCAGCAGTAAAGGGTTTGCTTACGGCTATATTGGTGGTGGATTGTTATTGCTTATTCATCTCATTGTTATTACCGTATCCGGTAACAACCCGCTGGTGATTCGTCTTTCACTTGCTTCGGTAGGTATCTGGTGGTTTGGTTGGGGATTAGTGACCTTCACAACGGTTTCTGAACCCAGCCCTATCAATCTTGCTAGCAAACCCAGCACAGGATCAACCACTAAGATGGCCTTCGGTGAACTTTGGCAAACAGCGCAGGATATTCGGAAATTCAAAGTACTTTTCACCTATCTTTTAGCTTTTCTTTTATTTAACGATGGAATTCAAACCGTACTCTCTGTGGCAGGGGTTTATGCAGCCATAACCTTGGGGGTCTCCCTAACTTTTCAGATGGGAACGATACTCATACTACAGTTCGTGGGTGCACCTGGTGCAATCATATTCAGTAAAATTGCCAAAAAAATTGGAACTAAGTCGGCATTATTTATTACTTTGTTTATCTGGATGTTGGTTGTTCTACTTGCCATTGGCATGTCGGCACTGGAGCCCGTCGATCCAGCTGAACACGATTATCGATTGGAGTGGAAGGAAACAAGTTACACTATCTTTAGAGCCCCGAGTCTTAAGAATGAAGGCTCAGATGCCGACTGGCAAGAAAAAGTCGGGAAATGGAATACAGATGATACCTTGACAATCAATCAAGCTCAACTTTTGAAGGAGTCCACCGCACAATCACGGTTTTCTATCCACATTACGGATGGCGAACTTGCTGGACCAACCATAGGAAATGATCACCCTAGTCAAATCGGAGATGGATGGATTGATTTTATTCCATCCGCTTTTCGCACCTATGTTTGGCAACCGCTGCGAGTTCCTTTGTGGATGGGAACCAACGGGCGATTTTCTTCCAGCTTACAGTTTCTATTACTCGGTATATTTGTGGGCTTAGTGATGGGTGGCAGTCAAGCACTTGCCCGAAGCCTATTTGCCACTATTATGCCCGAAACTCGTAGCGGGGAGTTTTTCGGGTTCTTTGGGTTTATTGGCAAGGCAGCATCCGTCATTGGACCACTTTTGTTCGGTTTTATGGCACGGATATTTGATAGGCGAATTGGTATCTTAACTATTCTGGCAATTATTCTGGTAGGTACCCTGATCTTGAAATTTGTAGATGTTAACGAGGGACGTCGAATTGCTTTAGAAGAAGATGAAAAACGTCGTAAAGGTCTTTATGCGTAAAAGGCTTGGCGTGTCCCAATTATTGTTTTAAGATCTATCTCCTGGTTGACAAATTAGCACTGCTTTACGAGTTTTATAGTGTTTCCTATACGCTAAAAAATGACGAAGTCCAATCGAATCTATTTTTTAGTCGCTCTGTTACTAGTATTTCCAGCCTGTAGCAGCGACTTACCTGAACCCTCAGCCGATTTCTACGCTAAACAGGGGTGGCAACAGTATCAACTGGGTTTGTACGAAGAGGCACAAAAAAACTTTGAATTGGCTCAAAAACTGGACCAGGATAGTGTCGATGCCGCTGTAGGTCTGGGTTGGATATTTTTTCGGCAGTCGGAAGATCCTCAGACAATGGAAATGGCAAAAGGTGAATTTGAGAAAGCCGTTTTGCTGGCTAAGCAAGATGATAACACTGACCTACTTGATGATGCACACGCCGGTTTAGCGGGGGTAAACCTGTCCCTGGAACGGTATCAGGAAGCTATTAGATATGCTGAACTGATCGTCGATCCGAATTACCGATTTGCCAGAGGCCAACCCAACTTTGGTAGTAAAGAGTTAACCCTGCTTTTGGCAATTTGCTATTTTCACATCAGTGATTATGAAAAATCTGTGGAGAAAATCCAAGTTCTAAACCCAAAATTTAGTTGGCAACTCGATGATGAACCGAGCAAAATATTGAAAGAGTTGGAACGACAATAGATGCCGAGTCGATTTTTTTCTGTTTTTCTGAGCCATCTGATAATCCGACTTTCAGTTAGCAGACGCCGCACGGCCGTGCGGATATATCCACTTCTGTTCATTTTACTGGTCAATTTTGGGCAAATTGCTATTAGCCAAGCCGATGGACAAAAATCTTCATCAGCCGATTTCATTGTTATTGATGTGGTGGGGCAATCCATTTATTTCAATCTTGGATTTGAACAAGGGGTAAAAACGGGAATGCGATTCAATATTCTTAGCCCCAGTGTAGATGAAAGCGTGCAGTCGACGAAAAAGGGTTGGTTAATTGTTACCCAAACTTATGCCGACGTCTCACAAGGCGAATTGCAGGAAATCAGCGGAGCATTACCGGAGGTCGGAGACATCGTCGTATTTCAGCCACAACTATCAAGTGAAACAGCAAATGGTTCTGAGAACTCGTCGATTTCCCAGCCAACAAGACCGATCCTACAAACAGCGAATCAACTAAATACACACGAACCAAGATTGGCCCCTCGTCTACCTCGCTTGTCCATCAATTGGAAAAGGTGGAGTCTGACCGGTGTGGGATTGATCACCGCCTATCTTTCGGTTAAATCACATCAGTTGATGAACAAATCTATTGAGACATATATAGATGCAATGAATGAGGGAGAACCTCAGTTAATGAAGGCTTCACAAGAAGAGAAAAAAAAATTTGATAGAAATCGGGTGATTTACGGTATTATCTCAGTAGGTTTATTGGGGTATTCCGGCTATCAAGCATTCTTTACCAATCAAAATCACATGTCATTTCAGTCTTATCGGGACAACCAACCAAACCGTTTTTTCTTATCTCCATACTGGATATCGCCGAGATCAGGGTTACAGGTCAAAAAGCCTTTCTGAAGGGTAAAATTACAGGTAGCAAACTTGATAAAGAGGAATTATTACCGGACTTTAGGTGTTCCACCCAATGCAACGTTGGAGGAGATTAAACACGCCTACCGAAAGATTGCTATTCGCTACCATCCAGATAAGAATCCGAACGATCAGAAAGCTGAAGATAAGTTCAAGGAGACTTCTGAAGCCTACAGTATTTTGGGAGATCCAGACAAGCGCGGAGAATACGATCGTTCCGAAGGATTCTCCACGGTTGGTACGGATAATCGTCGTAAATCAACTTCCTCCAACTCGACTTTCAACGATGTTTTCAACGATCTGTTCAAGGCAAGACCGACTCGGAAAGAAGCAGAGACGGAGAGACGGACATCTACTCAGTCCCGGCCGCAGACAAACCGAACCGATCCATCTCACCATAAATTAAGAGGAGCGGACATACGCCGAAAACTCACTATCACTTTTCGTGAGTCGGTGCTAGGTGCAGAAACAACCCTCCAGATTTTGCGAGATGAACCTTGTCAAACTTGCCAAGGTCGAGGAACCTGCCCTGGCTCGATGAAGGCCACTTGCCCCAGGTGTATTGGATCTGGGAAAGCGAAGGTGGGTGAAACCTGCTCCCGGTGTCGAGGTACGGGTATTATTATCCACCAACCCTGTCGCACTTGTGAAGGGTCAGGCGTTTCAGGAAGAGAGCGAACGCTAAAAGTTAAAATCCCACCCTTGATTGAGGAGGGTAAATCGTTGCGGTTAGCAGGTCAGGGAAACACAGGTTTGTTGGGTGGAGATCAAGGGGACTTACTGGTTGATATTCAGATTACACCTGACCCTCTGTTTCAGCGTGACGATGGAGACCTGCGCTGTCAGGTTCCGATCAGCTTTGCTAAAGCGACACTCGGAGGGAAAGTGAAAATACCAACACTGGATGAATCGGTGATGTTTTCTATTCCAAGGGGTACACAACCCGGCCATACGTTTCGCTTGAAAGGCTTAGGATTTCGTCGGAATAACAAAAATGCGGGCGATCTATTAGTTACCGTCACAATTAAGGTGCCAAAGACGCTCGGTCCCGAGCAAGAACGTCTACTACAAGACCTATTGGTGCTGGAAGAAGAGCAAGGCTAAAAAGGTTGCACTGTTTGGCTTGAAAGTCTCCGCCAAATAAAATTGTTAGGAAATGGTTATGGATCGTTATGTCCGTCTCGCTGTTATTGGTACCGGTAGAATCGGCAAGCTACACGTTGAAAATATTGTTCGCTCTATTCCACAGGCCAAGCTAATAGGTGTGGCAGATATCGACCACGCCTCGGCTACAGAGGTCGCTGGTAGGTTTGGTATTCCATTGGCCGTCGCCGATTATAGTGAACTCCTGAACAGGCCCGAGCTGGAAGCAATAGTTATCTGTTCTGCTACCAATACCCATGCGCAGATTATCCAAGACGCCAGTCAAGCGGGGAAACACATCTTTTGTGAGAAACCGATTGATTTTGATTTATCCCGAATTGACCAAACGCTGGCAATGGTAGCAGACGCAGGAGTCAAATTACAGATCGGCTTCCAACGCCGGTTCGACACCAACTTTCGACGCCTGAAAGAGTCGATGACTGAAGGTCTGATTGGGACGCCGCATCTTCTCCGCGTTACCAGCCGTGATCCGGCTCCACCTCCTATTTCATACATTCAGGTTTCCGGTGGGATCTTCCTCGACATGATGATCCACGACTTCGATATGGCCCGTTTCCTGATTAACAGCAAGGTCGAAGAAGTTTATGCCACCGGTAGCGTGATGGTTGACCCAGCTATCGGCCAAGCGGGTGACATCGATACCGCATTGGTAACACTTAAGTTCGCCAACGGTGTTATTGGCACTATTGACAACAGTCGGCAAGCGGTATACGGTTACGACCAGAGAGTGGAGGTGTTCGGTAGCCAGGGTATGCTACAGGCGGGTAACTGTCAAACCGATACCGTGATCTTGAGCAATGACGATGCTATACAACGGACGCTTCCCCCTTTCTTTTTTCTGGAACGGTATCAACAGGCTTATCAAAGCGAACTGCAGGCCTTTATCGACGCTATCCTAAAAGATAAAACCCCCTTAGTAACGGGTGACGATGGTAGGGCACCAGTCGTTATCGGGTTAACCGCCCAACGGTCTTTAGTTGAAAACCGTCCCGTTAGGCCGGACGAAATTGAGACCGATATCCTCAAGGAGATGAACAGATGAATGGGATATTGCAAGCTGTACCCGTCACGCAGGTTCAGTTTACCGACGAATTCTGGGCTCCTAGGATTGAGATTAACCGGACCTCGACCCTGCCACAATGCTTTCACCAGTGCGAAGAGACCGGTCGAATCAAAAACTTCGAGGTTGCGGGTAGACTTGTCGAAGGAAAATTCGAAGGCATCTACTTCAACGATTCTGATGTTTACAAAGTGGTGGAGGGAGCCGCACACATTCTAGCCACGCAACCCGATGAACAGATCGAAGACTATTTGGACCAATTGATCTCCAAATTTGCCGCCGCTCAGCAGGATGATGGCTACCTGAATACCTACTATACACTGGTGGAACCGGATCAGCGATGGTCGAACCTGCCCGTGATGCACGAGTTGTACTGTGCTGGGCATCTGTTTGAAGCCGCCGTTGCCTACTTTCGGTCTACAGGTAAGCGTAACTTACTGGACATTGCAATTAAATTTGCTGACCATATCGATGGTATCTTTGGTGAGGATAAACGTATTGGTGTACCTGGCCACCAGGAGATCGAACTGGCCTTGATCAAATTATACGAGGTGACCGGAGAAAAACGATACTTGAACCTGGCGGCCTTCTTTATCGATCAGCGTGGTAAAAGTGGCGCCGACTACTGCCAAGATCATTTGCCGGTTCGCCAACAGAGTGAAATTACGGGCCACGCCGTTCGAGCCATGTACCTCTATGCAGGTGTAGCAGATATCGCTCGCTACACCGGGGACCCAGATCTGTTTGCCAGCATGGATCGCATCTGGGATGACGTTACCCTGAGAAAGATGTATGTCACCGGTAGTATTGGCCCCTCAGGGCATAATGAAGGATTCACCGTCCCTTACGATCTGCCCAACGAGACAGCTTATGCTGAAACATGTGCTGCCATTGGAATGGTATTGTGGAGCCACCGAATGTTTTTGTTACACGGCCGTTCCCAATACATCGACGTGTTGGAACGTTCCTTGTACAACGGTCTCCTATCAGGCGTCTCTTTGGATGGTAGCGAGTTTTTCTATACCAATCCCCTGGCCAGTTACGGAAATCATCATCGTCAACCGTGGTTCGGCTGTGCTTGTTGCCCAACCAATGTTGTTCGATTCGTACCGCAGGTTGGTGGATATTTTTACGCTGCCACAGATGATAGTCTGTGGGTCAACCTGTACGCGGCCAACCGGGCAACAGTTTCGATGGCCGGTCAAACGGTCAACATTTGTCAGGAAGGCGACTTTCCATGGGATGGGCATATCAAGTTGACCATTGAACCGACGACACCCAGTGACTTTCGACTCTATCTGCGTCAGCCTGATTGGTCCCCACAGGTGGATCTACGAGTGAACAGTGACAGGCTACGGGATCAGCCAGCTAACAAAAATGGGTATTTTGAATTGGCGAGAATTTGGCAACCTGGCGATACAGTAGAGATCGATTTCAATATGTCTACTCAACGAATCGTTACCAATCCACAAGTGAAATCAAATCTCGGAAAAGTTGCACTACGTCGTGGACCGATGATCTACTGCCTGGAAGCAATCGACAACGAAGGCTCGGTAAGAGATATCGCTTTACCTCGTACCAGCCAACTGGAAGCCAGCTTTGAATCCGACCTTCTGGGTGGCGTCACGGTACTGAGAGGAGCGGCTAACCGTCGTGGATCTACTGAATGGGAGAATCAACTTTATCAACTAGCAGAAGCCAATCAGGATATTCAAATTATGGCTATCCCCTATTTCGCCTGGGATAGTCGACAAGCGGGACAAATGACGATTTGGTTACCGGAGTGTTCAACCCTGACCGAACCTAAACTCAAGGCCAGTCTGGCGAGCCAGGGAAACCCCGAAGCCTCTCACCTGTTTGGCTCTCTAGAGGCTGTCAACGATTGTATTCTACCTGCGAGTTCATCTGATCAGTCAATTCCCAAATTTACCTGGTGGCACAAGAAGGGATCCCGGGAGTGGGTCAGCTTGACTTTTGATAACTCGGTGGAAATCTCAGAGGCAGCCGTTTACTGGTTCGATGATACAGGTATTGGGGAGTGCCGTTCACCTGACCAGTGGTGGATTGAATGGGACCGTGAGGGGGAGTGGCAATCAGTTCAAAACGTCTCCGAGTATGGCCTTCAGTTGGACATCTTCAACCGTGTTACCTTCAACAGCGTTACGACCCACCGGGTGCGCATCGTGGTCCAGTTACAGGACAACATGTCGAGTGGGTTGTTGGAGTGGCGACTTAATTGAACCTATTCTGGCGACCTGTAGATCGACGGCTACTAAGTTGGAACCAGATCGTTAGTTAGTTTACCACCCATAACGCTCCGGCCCCCACGGTTTCCTAACTAACTCCTGTTTGACCGAGATCATGGTTTTACTGGGAACGTCTTCATTTAGCACAACGCCGGCCCCAACCACGCTGTAGGAACCGATCTTACGGCCTGGCATGATGATGGCATTAACGCCTGTTCGGCAATATTCACCCATATAGGTGGCGTTGGCGCCGTAGGTAGGAGTCTCGTAGCGACCGTTGATTTTATGGGCCGTGTCGCCGTCGTCAAAGCGCAGGGTGCCGCAGACGGTAGCCGCTCCGATATCGGTGGCAGTACCGAAAATGCCCGACATCTCGCAGTAGTGGTAGAGATAGACCTTGTCAAACAAGACACCGGACATCTCGGCCCCATGTCCGATGATGCACCGGTTGCCGACCACGCTTGATCCGACATCGCAGTAGTCGCTGATCCGGCACTGATCGCCGATGAAGAGGTTGCTACCCAGAATGGCTCCGTTGGTAATACTGTTATTGGCACCGGCGATCAGGTTTCCCTTAACTATTACCCGCTTGCCAATCCGGGAATTTCGACCGAGGACAACATGACCGTGGATATCTGCCCCGTCTGAGATCTCTGCCCCTTCAGCAACGCGGTCTTGTTCGATCTGCTGAGTGAAATGGCTCATCAGGCGGTGATTGGCTTCCAACAGGTGCCAAGGTTTATCCACATCGACGAAAAAACCCTCGGTTTGAACAGCTAGTACGGATCGATCTGCATCTACCATTAACTGTATCGAATGGGCAATTTCAGCTTCGGGCGGTGGCATTCCCCCAACAGGCACAGGGGTAGCAACTCCCGGATTCTGACGCAGGTAGCCGACTGCTGATTGCCGTAATCCATAAATACCACACAATCGGTATGATCCGCCACGGGGGTGTCCCTCTACCCCTGTAATCTGGTCGTTACCGACACCGGCACAGATCCAGTTAGCCGGATCTTCTGGTCCTAGGTGATTCACCAGAGCGCAGGCTTCTGCATCGGTTTCCTGGAATTGGTTTAGCAGACGACGTAGATCATCGGTGTTGGTCACCAAATCGCCGTAGAGAATCAAGTACTGCTCTGACTCGGAGTGAGACTGAATCGCTTGGTAGGCTGCAGAGGCTGTGCCGTCAAGTGACTTTTGCTCTATAAATTCGACACCTGGTAGATCTGCAGTTACACCGATGACCTGCTGTCCATAGTGGCCCACAACGATAGTAATTCGCTGAACTCCGATTTCAGATAATTGTTGGGCTAAACGACGGACAATTGGGGTGTTGCAGACAGGGAGAGTGCATTTCTGGCGAAATTCGCCGTAGGGCCAAACTTTTCCACCTGAACCAGCAGCTAAAATAACTGCGCTAGTTTTCATTCGACAGAGTAGCGAAATAGTCAATGGTTTGGGTCAACCCTTGGCGAAGGTCAACCACAGGTTGCCAATCCAGGTGGCGTTTCGCCCGGCTGATATCCGGTCGCCGCACCTTGGGATCGTCTTCAGGTAACTCTTGAAAGATAATCTGGCTTCGACTTCCGGTCAATTCAATGATAGTTTCTGCTAATTCAAGGATCGTTAGTTCATTAGGGTTACCAATATTGATGGGAACATTCAGATTGGACATCAGTAACCGGTAAATGCCTTCTACTTCGTCTTGGTAATAGCAAAAACTTCTCGTTTGGCTACCGTCACCATAGATAGTAATCGGTTCACCGTTCAGTGCTTGATCGATAAAATTAGGAATTGCCCGGCCATCTTTGGGTCGCATTCGTGGACCATAAACATTGAAGATTCGTAGTAACCGAATATTCAGGCTAAACTCACGATGGTAAGCCATGGTCATCGCCTCCGAAAACCGCTTGGCTTCGTCGTAAACACTTCGTGGGCCAACCGGATTGACATTGCCCCAGTAGTCCTCTAATTGTGGAGAGACTTGCGGGTCGCCGTAGATCTCGGAAGTGGATGCCATCATAAAGATTGCTGATTTCTCTTTGGCTAATTCGAGTAGATTATGGGTGCCTGTAGAACCGACCAGCATAGTTTGAATTGGTAAGCGATAGTAATCGGGTGGACTGGCCGGACTGGCAAAATTTAGCACATAGTCCAGATCTTGATCTACTTCTAATACCTGGATAATATCGTGATGGAGGTAGGTGAAGCGATTCTGGTCCATCAGGTGTTGAACGTTGCGAGCATTGCCTGTGATCAAATTGTCAACACAAATCACCTCAAAACCCCGGTTCCAGAATAGGTCGCAAAGGTGTGATCCTAGAAAGCCTGCACCACCAGCAATCAATATACGTGACATCTACTACTTACACCCGCACTTTTCGCTTTTCATTTAATCACCGCTATTTTAACAAAAAGAGAGCTGGAAGTCAAAACAGTAGACTTTGGAGGTGCATAAGAAAAGTATGGAGCTACGGAATTTAAGCAGGAAAAGGCCAGAGTCAAACAGAATATTTAGGTAGATTAAGCCGCTATTTTTGGCAAGAACGGACCATAAAAAAGCATTGGACAAATGAAAAAGGCTCCCAAAGCCGAGTACGAGTAAACCAGGTTCTAGAAGCGATTTCAAAACTAAATACAATAGGACTTACGTCGTTGGGTGGTCAAGAATATAGCCAGGCTCTAGAAGATCAGCCCCAACTGCTGGTCGAATGCTATCCGGCTTCAGTGCCCAACGACTGATGCCGCCGCTGTTGCCCTTCCACTCCAAACCGACAACGGCCGGTAAGGCCAACGTGATGTGGTTACGCCGTCCGCCGACCTTACCCGCCTGACTGCCCTCAATCCGTCACTCTGGTTTGAGTTCTCGATGGTAACCCCGATCTTCTGGGCCTCTTCATCCTTCTGCTGTACTGCTGATACAGAACCGCACCTCTTCCTCACCGGCTTCGACTCGATCAGAGACTAGCCACCCAAATCCCTTCCGCTGGGTGGGCAGGGCTGTTGGAGGACCGCCAACATCTTGGCTTGCCCGATTAGCCTGACCATCGGGCTTGAGCTGACGCTTCGACTTTAAACCAAGCCAAAATGACCTGCCCCACTGGCACAACAGTTTGAGCTTATTCAGGCCGACGTAACATCAATACCAAAGTCCACCATCCGGTTTAAAACCACCCTGTCGAGCCGTCTCCAGCCTTGCTCATTCTGACTCTTTCCATCCTTCTCTGGGTCCAAAATACGCCCGTCGACAGCAATGGATAAGTCACCATCAGTCATAATAATCTGATCCGGTTGAGGCCCTCAACTTCGAGGTGTAGCCGGTAAGGCTGGTCGGTGATTATATCATCGACAACCAGGTAGCCGGAGCCAAGCTTAACCAGGTTCTCGACTTATAGGCACGGGATAGCCGGCTCACGCGCAAGGCTCTTCGACGTGCTCGCTAAAGGAGAAATACCATAGTATTTCTTTGTTTCGGTTGATCTTGAGGATGACATCGGTCCGCATACTACCGGGCTCGGTACCGGGTTGGTAGATTCTGCGAGCGACCGGTTCGCGCTTGGCGGCTAACGAAACGACGATATCGCCACCGAACCAAAAGTCATGGTGGTTCGGCGCGACTAAGTCGCCGTTACCTCTCCATCGCCACACAGTTTTGTTGTCTGACGTCAGCTCTTCGAGCCAGTGTCCGCAGTTGTGGGTGAAGAGATGCCTGTTCGGTAGCAACTCGGCCACGTTGCTGTGAGTCACCTCCCAAGTGTGTGCAAGCAGTTCCCTCATGTCGATCAAGTACTCCCGATCGCCTAGGCGAGGGAGTACAGCGTGTAGTTTTGGTAGCATCTCTCAGTAACACCGGCCCTTATTCCGAAGGGGATGGAATGAAGCTGTGTCTTCTCGCTGGCTGTCAGTAGTTTTCCGTTTATGTACATTCAGTTCCTTCTGGGCCTTTCAATTCGAGGGTTAGACCAATGCTCTCTCCGTCGAAAAGACGTCACCATCCGGCTCTTCCGGCAGCGTATTCTGCCAATCTTTGGTCATGCCTAGGAGGATTTGAACAGTGCCAGACTGGCTTTCTGCAACATTCGTCGATTCGGACAGATCAGCATCGATACGGTAGAGCTCGACGTGATCGAGGTTCCCGTTTGCCACCAACTTCCACGTTTCTTGGACAATTGCCCAACTTACCCAGTGGTCAGGACGGTCTTCTGGCGCCGGCCACGCGGATTGTGCTTTCCAGAATAGAGGCTTCATCCGACTCGGCATCGGATCTCCCATCAGGACGCTTACCATGCTCATACCATCAGGAGCATAGTTCTCAGAAATCTCGACACCGGCTATCTCGCAGAAGGTCGGCAGTAGATCGACGGCTGAAATCAAGGAGGCCTGGTCCACTTGCCCGGCCGCAATTCTCCCGGGCCAACGGGCTATGAAGGGGACCCCAATTCCACCTTCGAAGAGGGCGGCTTTGTAGCCTCTGCACCCCCCGGTGATACCCCGCGACGCGGCAATTCCCCAGCCTGCTCCAGTTGCAGTATCGTACATAAGCTCCAATTTCGGCGGGCCAACCGCTCGTGCTGGCCCGTTATCGGAACTAAATATCACAAGTGTATTCTTGGTGATTTCAAGCCGGTCAAGCGTAGCTAATACCTCACCGATCCGGTCGTCGGCGTGCGAGAGAACGGATGCGTAGATCCGGTCTTTTTCGTCCTCGATATGGCGAAAACGCCGTTCGTATCTGGGGACAGTATGAAATGGCGTGTGGGGCTCGTGTACCCAAAGGTTCACATAGAATGGCTTGCCGTCTCGATGCGCCTTTTCGATGAATTCGATTGTTTTTCTCGCATCTTCGTGTACCGGTAGCTGTTCGCCGGCACAATTGAACGCCCAGGCGTGATCGTAGCCATACACCTCAGGCAGCGGCGAATCCGGAATCATGTTATTCGACAGATGCCACTTTCCGAAATGGGCCGTGCGATACCCCGCATTCCTGAGCATTTGGGGGAGAAATGGGGCCTCAGGACTAAGCCAATCCGGCATGCCACGACTCGCGTTGTTCGATGCCCAGGCGAAATGGCCATCGATATTGTAACGAGCAGGGAAGTGCCCCGTCATCGCGGCGGTACGACTGGGGGAACACACCCCGCTTGCGACCGTAAAGCGGTGAATGTCCGTTCCTTCGTTCGCAAGCCGATCGATATTCGGTGTTTTCACATACGGGTGTCCGTGGCAACTGAGATCTCCCCATCCCCAATCATCCGCGAAGATGAACAGGATATTAGGTTTCATCATTGAATGCTTTTTCCTTAGTATTTGCTGAACATAGAGCATTAACCAAAAGTTCCTTAGACGAGGATATGCTATTGTCAGATAAAAAGCAACTCGATGGGCCCACGTAATTCAATCTTAAAAATCCCCCAACACTCGACTATGTCGTTTCCCTCCTTCACTAAGTTCTGAACTTCAGAAATTATCTTTAACGTATCAGCTAAAAGACAACCAAAAAAGTAAGCAAATTAACAAAAGCAAAGATGACAGCGAGAGTAAATCGTCACATTATTAAACTTCTTATATTTGTCGTAGTTTGATGAAAAATCTATAACTGACAGCTATCCGAATGCACAGTCGTATCTATCAGATCGATAAACTCCTTGCCTGTATTTGTAGGTTGATAACAAACTTTCCCTAGATCTGCGCGTCCAATAGAATATCGAGCCTGGAGATTTGGTCCAATGTATGGACTCAATCTGGTCACTCTCTCTGTTCTCGTGATGCCCCAAAGCGGTCGTTCTGCTAATAATCAGTCGCCAATTCCAACCCAAGATACAAGCCTTTTACCAAATCGTTGTCGACTATAACCTGTTTCACTCACTGGGCCGGAGACCACCAGGTACTAGCCCTAGATACTAACTCATTGCCACTAAGATTAAAAAAATGATCGGAGGGTTCCGACAACAATTTGGTGGTAGAGAAGGTAGTGGCTGCAGTAACAGCGGTAGACGCCGAGGCGGAGATCGATAACAAACCAAAAGGAGAAACAAAATGAGACATTATTTTGCAATTTTAACCCTCCTTGTACTGGGTTTTTGTGTCCAACTTAGCTTAAGCCAAGCCGAAGAAGAAAAAGCTAAAACAGTGTCAAGGGAACCCATCAAAACTCAAACCCTCAATACTAAAACCCAAGAAGGTCGGACAGAAAAATCTGAAACCATACCAAATAAGACAGAAGAAAGCAGGAAACAACAACTGGATCGAGACCGTAGCCGCGGAGATTGGCGTGGTGCCATCGAGCGGTTTAGAAACGCTTCACCGGAAGAGCGGCGAAAAATGCGTGGGAAATTGGGCCAACTCCTCAAATCACGTAGAAGTAAGATGGAACGTTGGAAAAATGGACGTCGGCGTCCGATAGATTCCCAACAACGTGAGCGTGAAATGGAGATAGAGAAGCGGGAACGTGAACACCAATTTCAACTCGAACGCATGCAGAAGGAACATGAGATGGAAATGGAGCGCCTGGAGCAAAAACGATTAAGAGAAATACGCGAACACGAAATCCCGCACCTTGACTTTGAATTTGAATTTGAATTACCTGAGGATAAGATATCCGATGAACAGAGGACAAAAACCCGGCTAATTCGGTTTAGGTTGGAACAGCAGACAATCCAAAAGATGGCTGAAATTCGGATTCAACAGTTCGAGGTGCAAATCGCTTTACAACAACAATTTTACAGTCAGCAAATCAATCCGGAACAACTAAAGGCCGACATCAAATCTATCGAAGAATTAATTAAGACCATAGCCACACGGCAGAGTGAGATAAAAATTCTGCAGATTCAGGCCATGGTTGAAGTCAAGAGTCTACTCAATCCGGAACAACTAAAACACCTGATCAATCAATCAAAAGAGAATCACTAAACTGAAATGCCAGGTTGATAAACTACACCGGACCGGCAAGCAAATGGGGGTGTTTGGAATCTCAGCCCCCCTATTAGAGGTCGGGAACATATTCTAATGATCACTGACTGCCATACACACTTTTGGCGTTATCCAGGGGAGTTGACCGAAGAGTTAGCGCGTGAAACCTTCATTATGCGTCATCAAAAGGTTGAATTGGACATTACGGCGGAACGGCATACAACTGATACGGCTAAGGCAGATCGCGTGATTGTGTTCGGATTACGGGCACCTCTCACCGGATTCCTGACTGTGAATGACACTGTAGCGGAGTATGTTCGAACAGACCCCAAAAAATTAATCGGGTTCGCTGCTATTTGCCCAACTGAAGATAGCGCCTTATCTGAGGTGGATCGTACCGTCAATGAACTAGGGCTCAGAGGCTTGAAAATGAGTCCTATCTATGGTGGGTGGGACCCGCAAGACCCGCGTGCCATGTCCATATTTGCCAAAGCCGAACAATACGGCTTGCCGATTATGTTTCATCAAGGTACTACCTTCCCACGTAAAGCCCCGCTAAAGTACGCTAATCCTGTCTTACTTGAGGACATTGCTCTCCAATTTCCTGAGCTAAAGATGATCATTGCTCACATGGGACACCCTTGGGAAGCAGAAACGACCGTATTAATTCGGAAACAGCCTAACGTTTTCGCCGATATCTCTGCCCTGTTTTATCGCCCTTGGCAATTCTACAATTCACTTCGGTTAGCCGTGGAGTACGGTGTGACCAACAAACTTCTGTTCGGTACCGACTACCCTATCGCTACCCTAGACGAAACCGTTGAAGGGTTGTACGATATTGTCAATCTGTCGAAAGAGATGCGCCTGCCAGCCTTACCAGACGACCTACCGGAACAAATCCTGTATTGTGACACGCTGAACCTTCTCGGACTCGACGATTTGGCTTAGATCCAAGGAGTTAGCACCGTGTGGACGTGAGATCGCCACCATTACAGTTAGACATTTTCAATTGTGCTTCTCTGTTGACATAATCTGAGCACTAGCACAAGAGAACTAAGTATAATTCCGAGGCCAACATTCTGATTCGTTGCGGTGTGAAGTGCGCAACGCTTGACTGTGATGAAGAACGCCACTATTTTTATTGACTATTGCTAACGCCTCCTTTGCCAAGTTGATTAATTGCAGGCGGCACAAGGTTATACTAACAAGTTTAGACCAGCTTTAACTTCTAACCGGCACCGAACGGCAGAATAGATACCATCACCTCGGTTAATGAATCAGATAGATTTCATGAACGGATATCGTCTAGGCACCAGATCACTACCCAGATAGTTAGGTGTCGAACAAAAAAGTTCTAACTACCGAACAGCGCTCGAAATTGGTATACTAGGTAGGGGGATAACGTGTCAATGACTATTTGCTGTCGCCTCGAATGCTGTTATAATGGAACAGGGATCACTTTATGTTTTCGGTTGCTTTTTTCTACCTCTCAAGGCTTCCAATTATCCAAACTTTAGTAATTTAAAGTGTGCAATAATAACCTACATTTGAAATCACAAGGCCTAATTATTTTGAGTCTGACGTAACAATTGGGAGAATAAAGATGGTTCGGATCGGTATTATCGGTATTGGATTCATGGGCATGATCCACTACTATGGAGCAAAAAGAGTCAACGGCTGTCAAGTGACGGCCATATGCACCAGAAATCCAAAGAAACTAGATGGCGATTGGACTAGTATTCAAGGCAATTTCGGCCCACGTGGTGGAATTGAGGATCTATCTAATGTTGCCACTTATAACCGGATTGAAGACCTATTAGCTGATTCCAACGTAGACCTGGTCGATATCTGTCTGCCTACGGAATATCACAAAGAGGTAACGATTGCGGCCTTGAAAGCGGGGAAACATGTGCTGTGTGAAAAACCAATTGAGGTTGATATCGATGCGGCCAATGAAATGGTGGAGGCGAGTCAGCAAAGTGGCAAACAGTTTATGGTTGCGCATGTATTGCCCTTTTTCCCGGAATTCAACTACGCCTTGAAAGCCGTTCAAAGTGGCAAATATGGAGGTCTTCTAGGAGCCCATTTTAGACGATTAACCAGCCAACCTTCTGCCCGCAGTGCAGAGATGATCATCAAAAGTGGTGCGCCGGGTATCGACTTACATATCCATGACACCCATTTTATCCAGATCTTAGGTGGAATGCCAGATGCAGTTTTCTCACGTGGGAAAATAGCCACTAGTCAAGATGGCATTGCGACGTCGTTTGTAGATTACCTCTCAACCCAATATATCTACCAAGATAATCCACAACTGGCCATCTCGTCCTGGTCTGGTGGCATTTCGGCCAAAGCTCGTGCTTTTAGTCACGGCTTTGAGATTTTTCTGGAACGAGCCACCTTGACATTTGAAGCCTCAACATTGGCTGGCCAAGGCGTATCAAATCCCTTGCAGTTGATCGAAAGCAGTGGAGAGGTACACCATCCAGATTTAGATCAGTCCGATCCAGTGGATGCCTTTACCAACGAGATCGCCTATGCCGTTTCGGCACTTGAAGGATCAGTCGATGACGGATTCCTCTCCGGCATTGGTGCCAGGGATGCATTGGCACTCTGTTATAAAGAGGCCGAATCCGTTGCCACAGGAAGAATCGTTGCCGTTTAACCGGGCAGGATTCTAACCCAATCTGTTGCCTCGAGAAGAGTAGGAATTGAGAGTTGATTCCGTCTGACTTCTCAATTAGTGGCCTCTACTTCTCTATTTACCATCCCACTCGGATTTTATTGCATGAAGATAGGTATTCTCTCACGCGCTAGCCAGAGTTACACCACACAGCGATTGGTAGAAGCCGCTAAATCGGCTCAGCACCAAGTCTATGTCTTAGATCCTTTCCGCTTTTCACTCCTCATTTCAGACTGCTCGAACATATCCCAAAACCCCCTCTGTTTTAGGCCCGATGACTCTAGTTTACCACCTCCCACTCAAGAGCTACAAATACTGTACGATGGGGCTTTGGTGGATGACTTTGACCTGATTTTACCTCGACTGAGTATCACAACGGCTCCATTTGCCTCTGAAGTTGTTGCTCATTTTGAAACTTCGGGTGTTCCGTTACTGAATAAATCGCAGCAGATCTTAGTAGCCCGACACAAGTTTCGTAGCTTGCGCCGTCTAACCGAACACGGAATTCCGGTTATCCCGAGTTTTACTACCGGGTCGCCGGAGTTCTTGGAGAATTCGGTTTCTAAAATTGGGACCTACCCAATTTTGATGAAACCATTTCAAGGAACGCACGGACGTGGGCTGATGTTGCTCGACACTGCGATTTCCTTGCGTTCTTCTGTGGAGGTGATGTGCGAACTTCACCAGGACTATGTGGTTCAGCCTTTTATCGGTAGTTCGTCCGGCCGAGATATTCGCATTATCGTGGTCGGCGGTCAAGCGGTAGCCGCAATGCAACGAACCGCTCAGGTTGGAGAATACCGAGCTAATTTTCATCGAGGAGGACAAGGTCAGTTGATATCGATTTCAGATCAACTCCGGGATCTAGCTATCCGAGCTACTGCGGCCATAGGGCTTGAAGTCGCAGGCGTAGATCTACTAGAGACAAACGGTACGCTGGAAGATACTGCCTATGCGGTGTTGGAAGTCAACCCTTCACCTGGCTTGGAGGAGATTGAAGCAGTTACTCAAATCGGTATCGCTGAAGCGATTATAGAACACGGCGAGCAAGTCGCTGGTGAAGTTAGAAGCTTACCATTGTCTTGAAAGCATAGAACCCTTTCATCTAACCTGTGCACTTCACTACTCACCGTTGAACCAATAACCGGATTCCAGCCAGAGCAGACACGTTTACCACTTGGTTTTCCAGTAGGCCGAAGTAGAGGCCATTGGTCACCACCTCGCCAAAACTGTTGGTCAGATTCCAATCCATTTCCCATCTTCCTCGCACCGGCCGAAATGCCGTCAGTGTTGTTACCAGACGGCCATCCACACTATAGATCCGTAATTGTGGCTCTCCAGCAGTGACACAGGTTATTCGTATATAAGCCTGTTGAACAGGATTGGGATAAGCAGAGATTTGACCAACTGACAAATATCCGTAGTAATTGGGAGCAAATGGAGGAACAACAGTAATGGTTTTGCTACCGATCTTCTCGCTGTTCTCGCTGTTCTGTTCGTCATCACCACTATGAACCTCAACTTTCAAACTATCGGCGCTCTTGTCTAAGTTAGTATTCAGTGGATAGATTAGCGACCAAATTTGATCCCCAACAGATCTAATTAACTGTGGTTGATCGTTGACCGTAACCATTGGGTCTGCTTCCAACTGCCTGTCTTTAACCACAACGGTAATAATATAGAACTTTTGTTGGATCGGGTCCGGCAAGCCGAAAATTTCGCATTTAGCCTTCCTCTTTGGTGCGGATAGAATACGAACTTGAATCGGTTGATATGCCTTTTTACCTTCAGGGTCGGAGGCTATCATCAGTATTGTCTCCTCTTCTGCAGAAGAGGCCTCTTCTTGTCCTGTTTCCTCCTGTTGCGCGACTCTCGGTTCCCGGGGTATTAATTCTAAAATTAGACTATCGTTTTCCTTTCTAGCATCTACGTTTTGGCTAGAAATTGGAATCCAATGAATTTGTTGTATAGGCGTATCTTCATCCTTAACGTAAGAGCCTAAGGACGTAATCACTTGTCTGGTCTTAATCTCTCTTTGGAGTTTGATAACCGGAAACGGCTTGATGAAGGTGGGTGGTTTGGGTTCTGTAATGGTCTCTAAAACCTTAATCGATATTTTACCCGTAACGGATTTCCCACTCGGTGGTGGTTCAGTGACTTTTAGCTCAACTTCATCTTTGGCTGGACCTGTTAATGGGTCGTAATTGCCTAAACTAATTTTGAGTTCTTTAGAATCATTTATCAATTCATCTTTGACAGTTTGCGATTGTTGGATAACCTCCCACACCAATTCATCTTTGGCAAATTTAGAGCCAACCCATTTGCTTAGGTCGATTGTCTTTTCTGGATTATTACCACTTAGTTCAATCAGCGTTGGTAGGTTTAAGGTTAGTGGGATTACTTTCTCTTTGACGGTAACTTCGATTTCAACCTTTTCACTTTGTTGTTGAAAGTCGTCTACTACCCAAAAGGTAAATTTCCCTTGTCCTACTTTTTGACCTGTTAAGGTCAGTTCTTTTGTTACATGATCAAACTTTGGTGCGACCAATTGATTGGGCTTTTCAAAGTCGAATGTAACTTGGCCGGATTGCGGTGTAATATTTAATTTAATGGGCGAGTTTGTTTCATCAATCTCCAATTCCACTTTCTGAAACGCGTTCTGTATCTTTGGCTTAGGCGGCTTTTCAATTTTTTCCTTCACTTTTACCTGCAAACTTCTTTCAACTGGAGCCATTCCTTCGATTGTGGCTACTATGGTCAGCGTAGCTTTGCCGACAAACTTAGGGTCATTGGTCGAGAACACGGCAAGCCCTATTTCTAGGCCGTCGACCTGAATTTTATCGGCGTTGGGTTGGCCTGAGGATTTGACGCCCCACTTGATTGCGTCTTTAGGATGACTGTCGCCTTCGATAAATTTCTTCAGATCGTAAGGCGTCGACTTGGCACCTTGTTCAAACTCGACTAGATCGAAATCCCGGATTTCCAAGGGCAACATTTTCTTCTTGACCGTTACCTTAACTTCCTGTTGGCCGCTTTTGCCATCCAGGTCTATGGCCTTGACGACTAGCCAGGTGTCACCTTCGGTAAAATCGGGCTGATTTACTATCTTTACGACAGCACCATCTAGCGTTACCAACAGTTTATCATTATTATCATAGCCCCAGGTGATCTGTTCTATCGGTTCATCATCTGTTACATACAGACCTAGATCAATGTCTTTGGCTTCGCCCTCGATCAGGTCTATAGGCGGGATTTTCAATTCAGGGGGCCGTTGCGACTTCAAAACAAGTACATTAATAGCATCACTATCGGTGTTACCCTCTGGATCTGTAGCCGTAAACTCGATTCGGTAATCACCAACAGGCGTATTGCCTGCACTGAGTTCGACTTTATGCGTATTCGGGTTAATAGTGGCAATCAGTTGATTGTTCTGGTCGGCTCCAACGACCTCATTGCTCCAATTAATATCTTCTGCTTGGGTATCAGCATCTTGTAGATAGTCATCAAGATCCAGATCGTTGATTGTCTTCTTTTCACCTTGATAAATAGCCAGTGCCGGATATTGGTCTAAGCTCACCTGTGGTGGGAACATCGGTTTAACCATCACCACTGCAGAAGAGGAAAGTTCAGCTTTATTGATAGCTGTGAATATAACCTCTTCACTGCCGGTTTCCCAGCTAGGCAGAGTGGTGAAGGATACCTGTCGATCAGCCTCTATCACAATTTCTAGTTTACTTTTGTCATAGCCGTCGATTTGCCAGACAATTAAAGTATCTGCTGTCGTCGGGTCTTCTACATGATCATCCAACTTCAATTTGCCGATGGTTGTATCATTAGACTTAATCCGCACTACCTTTGGAAAGTTAACCAGTACCGGACTCTCCGGCTTTTTAACAGTCACGGTGACATCTTGCAAATCTTGTAAGCCGTTTGGATCAATGGCGTATAATCTGATGATTTCTTCTACTACAGATTCAGATTGAAACCGAGCTATATTATTCTCATCAATCTTAATCTGAATCTCTTTTTGCCCCTCGGCTAACCACTCAATTTGCTCTGGTGAGCTATCGAGATCAAAGATATGTTTCTTGAGGTCGATGATCTTTTCCTGGCCGAAATCGAGTTCAATCGGTAGGATAGGGATAATCGACGGAGGCGCATTTTTATCGATCAGTTGAACTTCTGTCTCTACCTGATCTGAGATTTCATTCGGATTGGTAACCCGGAAGGTTAGTCTTTCCGTTCCAGTCCAGTTTCGTAGGTTTTCAAAGGTAACATCTCTTGTTTCAGGATCTACATTAACCTTGATATTCTCAGCGCCAGAAATGTCCCATTTAAGTTCTACATCTTCAAAATCAAAATCGGCTATCAGGTCATTGAGATTAAAAGTGGCCGGCTCCATTTTGGATCCATCGTTAGTTGAAACAACAGCTTTGGGAAATAAGGGATCGATAACGGGACCATCAAACTCAGGAATAAAGAGAACGGTTAACAACTGTTGATCCGTATTACCATCGCTATCGGTGACAGAGATCGGGATTTCAAAAGTTCCTAATCTTGTCCCTTCTACTTTTAGATAACTGCCGACCAGATTCAACAATAAATTATCCGCGTCAGGGTTATCGCCAATTTGCCAAGACAGGCCTGCCAGACCAGGATTGTCCAGATCTTCAACGTGGGCATTTAAGTTGAAATTTTTGCCACTATTGACCCGAATTCGCTCCCCTTTAGCAGGCAATTTCTGATCAAATAGCAAGGTGGGCGGCGCCGTGACTTGAACACCAATCTCCTTGGATGAGGGGTTCCCTTCCGGATCTGTTACGGTAAATCGAATCCTTTCTTTGCCGAACCAGTCTGGTTTAGGGCTAAAGGTAACACGGCGTGAGTTAAGATCGATCTTGACCTGAATGTTTTTTTGGTTCGAAGCTTCCCACTGTATCGACCGAGCCATTTCCTTAGAACTAAGGTTGGGGTTGTTAAAAATTAGATAGTCGTCAAGACGTAAGTCACTATGTTCCGTATTCATCGGAAATTTAATCCGAGGCGGAAAAGAATCCTTAAAATCAACTGTTCCCCGAACAGTAATGGCGGCTGGTTGCAGAGCGGAAAAATTGCGACGGGGAAGTTGGTCTATAATTACCCCCGTAACTCGGCTGACACGCTCGATAAAGTCGAAGGTAATCTGACTATCTTTGACCGGTTGAAGCGTTTTAAACTTAATTATGCCGACTACACCCGGCTGATCCAAGACCGAGATATCATCACCGATTGCCATTAAGGCGGCCGCATAGTCGATCTGGAAATTACGCAGAATATTACCCGGGTCACCATGTGTATCGTTGTCCAATGGCTGCCAACCTGTGGGATAAGCCGGACCATTTCTGACAGGTTGAAGACCTGTCAACTTGTCAGTAGCATCAATTAGTCGTAAATACTTATCGTCGAAAGACAAATAAATCTGGAAGCCAGTAACGCGTGTCCCCTGTGGGTCAATAAAAACCTCCAGGTCAAACTCTTTTCCGCTGCCGACAGAAAAGTTGGTTCGTTCGTTTTCGGCATGTCGCAAGGCAATCAGTACAGCCTCAGCAGTGTTAGCCAACAACCATATATAGGTTATAGTGTAAAAAAGAAGCAAATGACCTCTATGCATAAGAATGATGGTCTAATTTCTTCGATAAGTGTTGGTAACGTTGAACTCGCAGCAATCTAGAGTGACGAATTCATATAGTGTATACTGGTTCAGTATCAGTAGCATTCTAATCCAGGCGGAATGGGTTTGCAAGAAGTGTACCATCGTCAAAATGATTGAAATGAAAAGCGAATAATTATCGCTTTGTTTGGGCGTTTTCACCGGACCGGAAATCGGCCATTTTTGATTGACAAGTCGGGTACTTAGCTTATAATCTTAGGGTATCAGATCAGCAGTGGAGAAAATCTAATGAGTCAAAAAACTTTTCCCCCATCAGGTACAAATTATCCTATTGATAACGCGCACATCAGCAGTTTAGCGCAATATGAAGAGATTTACGCTGAATCGATTCGAGATCCAGAAGCTTTCTGGGCACAGATTGCCGAACGTCTCACATGGTTCAAAAAATGGAATCAGATTCGAGAGTACGATTTTGTCAATGCTAAGCTCAAATGGTTTGAAGGCGCAACCTTAAACGCTTGCTATAACTGTTTAGATCGACATGTTGAGTCCGGACACGGAGACGACACCGCCTTGGTTTGGGAAGGTAACGACCCTGCTGAGGATAAAACCTTTACCTTTAATCAACTACTAACCGAGGTCAAGAAATTTGCTAATGTCTTGAAAGCACAAGGCGTTAGGAAAGGAGACCGTGTTTGTCTCTATATGCAGATGATACCGGAACTGGCAATCGCCGTCTTGGCCTGTGCCAGAATTGGTGCCGTCCATTCGGTGGTATTTGGCGCATTTTCTGCTGATGCCTTACGTGATCGGATCAATGACTCCGAGTGTAAACTACTCATTACACAGGATACTGCCGTGCGTGGAGCAAAAGGTGGTATCCCAATGAAAGCTAACGCCGATCAAGCGGTGAAAGAGGCACCATCGATCGATACAGTGATCGTGGTACAACGAACCGGTGAGACCGTTGACGAGGCTGAACAAGACGTATGGTGGCATGAAGCGATGGCAGAAGCCGATGACAATTGTCCCGCAGAAGAGATGGCTGCTGAAGATCCACTATTTATTTTATATACCTCCGGCTCCACCGGCAAACCTAAAGGCGTTCTGCACACGACCGGCGGGTACATGGTTTATACTTCCTATTCGCACGAGGCAATCTTCGATTACCATCCGGGCGATGTTTACTGGTGTACAGCTGATATCGGCTGGATTACCGGTCACTCTTATATTATCTATGGACCACTAGCCAACCGTGCCATTACGGTTATGTTTGAAGGAGTTCCTAACTACCCTGATTTTGGCCGTTTCTGGCAAGTGGTTGAGAAGCACCAGATCAACCTGTTTTACACCGCACCAACGGCCTTGCGGGCCTTAATGAAAGAAGGTAATAGCTGGGTTGATAAGTACGACCGATCATCGCTCCGCCTATTGGGTACGGTCGGTGAGACAATCAAAGAGCCAGAGTGGACTTGGTATTACGATATTGTGGGTGAGGGCCGTTGCCCGATTGTCGATACGTGGTGGCAAACGGAAACCGGAGGTATTCTGATTACACCTCTCCCTGCCATCTCAGACCTGAAACCCGGCTCGGCTATGATTCCATTCTTCGGGATTGAGCCGGTCTTGCTAGATGAAGAAGGAAACGAAGTTGAAGGTAATCCCGCCAGCGGCTATCTCTGTATCAAGTCGTCTTGGCCAGGCCTAATGCGGACGGTTTATGGCGATCATGAACGATTTCAGCAGACCTACTTCGAGCGTTTCCCAGGATATTACATGGCGGGTGATGGTGCCATGCGGGACCAAGACGGCCACTATTGGATCACCGGCCGGGTAGACGATGTATTGAACGTCTCTGGACACCGGCTGGGTACCGCCGAGATCGAGGGCGCAATCGGTCAGCACGATGCAGTCGCTGAAGCCGCAGTCGTCGGTTATCCGCACGAAATTAAAGGGCAAGGCGTTTATGCCTATGTTACCCTGATGACGGGCCAAGACCCCTCGGACGAAATCAGCCTCGGTATTAAACGGACAGTGCGGGCGCTGATCGGCCCACACGCCACACCCGATAAAATTCAGTTTACGCCGGCCTTGCCTAAGACTAGATCTGGCAAAATCATGCGACGGATTCTACGCCGGATCGCTGAAGGGGATACTGATAATTTGGGAGATATTTCCACCTTAGCAGATCCAACTGTGGTTGAAGATCTGCTAACAAGTGGCGTTTATAGTGGATAGTGGTCAGTTGTCTCTCTTCGACTTCCACAATGAGTAGTTTATGGGGTGGCCGTTTCAGTCGTAAAATGGCCACTTCGATGCTTAATTTCAGCCAATCGACTGAGGCCGATACTCGCCTGATTCCCTACGACATTTGGGGCAGTCAGGCTCATGCCTTGATGCTGGCTCGTCAGCAAATCATTACGGAAACAGATCTAGGCCCGATTCTGACCTGGTTGGACAAAGCTCTAACCGATTTCCAACAGGGGCAGTTAGTACTGGATCCGGCTAAAGAGGACGTCCACATGAACGTGGAGTTCTACTTGATTGAAGGAGCCGGAGCCGAATTCGGCGGCAAACTGCATACGGCTCGTTCCCGTAACGATCAGGTTTTGACCGACGCTCGCTTGTATAGTCGAGAGCAGATCTTGGCGATTTCATCGCACTTGACGGGTTTGTCCCGAACTTTTCTAAACCTTGCTGACCAACATACCACAACTGTTATGCCAGGCTATACGCATACCCAACACGCCCAACCTATTAGTCTCGGATTTTGGGCCACTGCCTACGTTAGCCTGTTTTTACGAGATCTAAAACGGTTGGCTGCAGCCTTTGAGACTACGAATTCCAACCCACTGGGTGCTGGTGCTTTAGCCGGCACTACCTTTCCCATAGATCGGGATTTTACCACGCGACTGCTCGGGTTCGACCATCTCCATCGACACGCTTTGGATGTCATCAGTTCTCGTGATTTTATAGCCGAAACCTTATCGGCGCTAGTGATCCTAATGGCCAATCTCTCCCGGTTAAGTGAGGAAATTGTCTACTGGACCAGCTACGAGTTCGGTCTAGCTAAACTGGATGACGCTTTTGCTTCTGGTAGTTCAATCATGCCACAAAAGAAGAACGCCGATGTAGCAGAATTGATGAGAGGTCGTTTTGGTAAAATGTTGGGAACTTTAGTTGATCTGCTGACTAACCTGAAAGGGCTACCTCTGGGCTACAACCGAGATCTACAAGAAGACAAACCGCCGCTCTGGCGAGCTTTCGATACCATTGAGGACTGTTTGCAGATCTTGCCCCAAATGCTACAGAGCATGACCTTTAATACCGACAGAATGGCAGATCTATGTCAGGCTAATTTCTCCACTGCTACTGAATTGGCAAACTACCTAGTTAAGGAACGAGATCTACCTTTCCGACAGTGCCACGAAATCGTCGGTGGCGTTGTCGGGAAGCTTTCACAACAGGGAGAAACCTTTGCTAATCTGGAACAAACGGGCTCGTTCCTAAAAGAGATGGGAATTAAAATTGCGGATGTAGATTTAGCGCAAATCTTGGACGCCCGGCAGGCACTGAACAGAAATCAGAGTGTTGGTGGCACCTCACCTACTGAGGTCAAAAAAATGATTAAGGAATTTAGTGAAACGTTAAGTCATATCGAAAACCAGATCAAACGACAGACCGAGCAGATCCAGCAAGCCTACCACCGAACTCAGCAATTGGTACAAGAAGCAATCAATGGGAGTTGACCGCCCTACCTACAAGGTCTATTTTACGGACATAAGCATGACCTCGATCAAGTCGAGGACATGCTTATGTCCGGGGATTGGCTAGGCATTCTGACAGACGAAATTCATATTTTTCTCAGCCGAAGCAATTCGCTCGTCATTGCCTGGCGTTTCTAATACCCACCAACCGTTATAACCAATTGCGTTAGAAGCACTGAAAACGGCGTCAAAATCGACCTCGCCCTCACCAGCATGATTGCCGCCAGTGTCTTTGATGTGCATCTGCACAATAGCGTTCCCCAGTTGCTGGATTTCAGACGGTGAATCGTAGCCGATTGAGGTCGCATTACCCATGTCATAGTAGACGCCAATCCGACTAGATCCAACCCGATCAATAATGGATAGATGATCCTCAGCACTCACGGTCGATTCAATTCCAAAGTAGACCTCGGACTTGTCTGCTGTTTCCGCTGCCATCTTCCATCCATCCAGAAACCGACCGGATTGCAGATCTTCAGGCTTAATCTGACCGTTGCCGAAGAACGGTACTAGAATCACTGTTGCCCCCAGATCAGGTGCGACTTCTGCCAGTCGTTGTAACATAGCAATTCCTTCGGTCCGAATGGAATCTACTGGATTAGCAAAAGAAAAGGCGGTAAAACCACCTGGTGAGAGGGAGCATATCTCGATCTGATAGGTTTCAGACCAGGCATTCAATTGATCGATTCCACCTTCTTGCCAGATTGGATGATTTCGATAATCAGCTCCTATGCAGATTTCCAATCCGCTAAAACCGATGCTTTTCGCCTTTTGAAAAGTCTCCTCTAATGGTAGCCCTAGCATTCCGTCTCGAATTCCAACTTTCATTATTCACTCCTTAGTGCTATCTAGTGATAAGATTTAGTCGCCCGAGAGCTGTATTCTGGAGTTAGAATCAAACTATCCTCATTACGAAATTACGTTCTCAACTAGGCAACTCCGCCCTCGGCTCGGTCTATCTTCAACCCTAAATCAAGTCGAGGACACATTTAGATTGAGAAATCGGGGAGAAGTCGCTTTGATCTGGGGAGGGTATGTTTTATGACAGGACTCAATCGCCACCCTTGGCCAATCAGGAGGCAATTGATGGCTTTCACATGCACCCGAAACAAGTTTCTAACCACCGAAGCACAAAATAAACGACAATAAGGTTATCTCACTTTTGCAATTTCGTCAAGAGCCGTGCAACGAAAACCACTGACATTTAAGCTCAACAGGTAATTTCTAGTGCCTAATAGCTCGTCAGTCAGACTCTGGCTGACAAGGCCGTCTTCAAAATTCGCCTAAAGTTGTGGTTTTCATCAACTGATGCAGGCCTGTTTCTTGAACGTTGCTTCTGATTAGCAATTCAGACGTAAGAATAGAGGAAGTAGGGGGACTGAACTTCGTGCTAAGAAAAGTTTAATGTCCATTCATACTTGGCATTGTGAACCATCGACCTTGAGACTTTAAAAGCTAGTGAAGAATTAGTCAACCCTTGATCAATCCTAAGTCTTGCCAGTTGTTCCGGCCTTTGGTAGACTTTACCCGGTGACATTTGATAAAATGGCACCGTTCCGACTTGATGAAGAATCATTTATAAAATGATGCCGGTATTCCATATCGGCCTATTGTTACTCGTCTGCTCCTACATAGTGATAGCCCAGCTGTCCCTGAAGGTCACACCGGTTGATGATACACCAAAAGGCTCCGATCTCTGGCCCAAATGCCCGAGCCTGGTAGAATCATGAACATAGTTGACGGTGGTCGTCAGCGAGCAGTCAAATGGGAAATGCCAGTTGTAAGAATTTATCTGAGAAATACTACTCTTGCTGTCTTGATAAGGAGGGATTGTTTTCTTTGCCTGTCCGATCGTCATCGTTGGTTCGTATCCGGGGCCAAAAGATTTTAAGAATGATGCGAGATAGAGGATGCATATCCAGTATTAGTCTGATGGCTAGAATGCTCAAGATCAACACAGGTAACTTTGCCCTGGCAGGAATCGGAGTGGTCGTAATCGCGGTGATGGCATTCGGATCGGACAAAGGACCCAATAGCAGCAATAAAGCGAAAGATATGGAGGCCCTCAGTGATTTTGCGACTCCGGAACCTGTCGCCGTAAAACAATTCCCGGTTGCCTTTGATGGACGCCTGAGCATTGGTGACCTGGATCGGAATGGGAGCCCGGAGATTGTAGTTTCTAACCGAAATAAATTGGCCGCCTACAACCTCAGTGGAACCAAGCTCTGGCAGGTTCCAGCCACAACTAACTGGGATTACCCTCGTCACTACTTCTGGAACTGGACCAGCTACGGTTATATCGAAAACGGAAATTTCCTGCACATCGGTGCAGATTGGAAGAGCCTGTATGTTCGAGACGGAAAGAGTGGAACCGTAAACAAAGTGATTCCATTACCGGCAGGGCAGTGGATGTATACGCTAGCGGATGAGAATACAGCCTATGCATTTACCCCTTCCTACTATGAAGACGCTGCCATTGCAGCCGTCGATACGAAATCGGGGCAAGTAAGTTGGGTCTACAATATTTCAAGAGAACGCGCCGGACTCTTTGCCTATATGCCTCCCATACTCTTTGATGACAAAATTGCCTTTGGAACGATAACGTTAAATGAAAATGGACAAGAGCTAAGAATCTACAATGACACAATTTACGGCCTTGGTGGTATCCACACACTGACCGTGAGAGATATTGATCCCGACAAATCAGGTTTGGAATCGATAGTTAGCGTCTACGGTCCGCGCCCCGGGCAACCCTCGCTTGTCGCTTACAGCCAATCGTCTACCGCCAAACTCTGGGCCAACTTCTCACCTCACAAAGAGAAACATCCACATCAACACACGGTAGGAGATTTTTTGCCGGGCTCGCCGGGATTAGAAATTGTTGCACGAAACAATAGCGGTTTCAACCATTGGTTGGTGAGCGCAAAAGGTGAAACCATCAGACCGAACATTCGAGTAGATCCAGGCTGGTCCGGTGATGGCGAGTATGTATATGCCATCTATTGGGATGAGAGTCCGGCCACTGAACTACTTTACCTAGAGGGACATGTTAATAAAGCGTGGAAACCCCGACTGAGAGTAACCTCAGTTGAGTCTAATTCGGTTCTTACACCCATCTTTGGTGGTGGAGCCGGATCGACTGGTTGGCGAGGAAATTCCAAAGAGGACAACAGCCCCTATGAAGGTGGCGCACATGTTGTAGATCTATTTGGAGATGGGCGAGAAGAGATCCTCACCATCGGGGGAGGAAAAATCTCGATATTCTACAAACCTAGTGGACCCAAAGTAGTAAAGAAAAAGTGGAGCGACTCAAATTATAGAAAGCGTAAAAAGATTTGGGCTCAGGCCTATAATCCTCGATAATGAAAAGCTTCCATTATTGATTCCACTGTAAAAAGCCAGGCGTACCGAATGCGAATATAAATATCATTTAGCGCATTAGCAACCACAAACAACTGAATACGCCATTTAATAACGGCCTTCTGCTCGTTGACAACACAAAAGTAGTTCCCCGGACGGTGTTATGCCGCACGCAGGGCCCAGTCCAGCACCATTTTCGCTCCCCTTACGGTAGCGACCTTCAAAATGTTAACGCCCAAGGCTTTTAAGGTTGCACCGAACCTGACGGCCTTGACACCTCGGATTCGAAGATGTTTAATTCCGGTTCGCCGGTCGTATTCACTCATCGCGGCTTCGACATCTGCTGGCCACTGGTAGCGGTCTTTAAACTTTTCTCCACGTTCAAATATTCTGCCTTGTGCTAGGCGCGTCTCTTGATCTGAAAAAGGCAGCCAGTAAAATTTTGGCCCTTTTTTACCGGGCATATTGAACGTTGTGGACGGTTGTCGCAATGTGGTGAGGGAAAACCTATGCCAGCCTGTTTTCTATTTTTGACCTTTGCCGGTGCATGCGCGCTTGGACCGGCGAAAACCTACCCCTTTTCAGACAACTGAAAATTAGCCATGCTCAACTGGTCTTGATCAACTCCACCCATGGCCGGAGCAATCATCACGGCCGTAAAGCGAGTCAGCTATCAACTCTAGTGGTTTCAGTTTTGGTTCTTCCCTAGCCTTGATGGCCGGAACCAGAACATTGGCATCGCTGTTATGGGCCGGTTCAACCTCTACATAGGTGATCAGATTTAACAATTTCTCTTTTTTTCTTGATCCTCACCGAAAGTTTCCATCATTTGAACCTGCTAATCTGGCCCTTGATGACCGCGGTCTGTTGCATCGGGATCAGAAGGATTTAGAAGTGAATCAGAGGCAATCTCTTTCGGTGCTGTTAGCACCACCGGATTGTCTTGGCCACCGGTCAGATTGCATGGCCCATTTAAAACCCTTTCAAGCCGCTTGTAGGTGTACATTACGGCCAGGTCCGGGCACGGTTTCAATTGCGGAACCAGTTCAAACAGGTTCTGGCTGAACTGGGAAAGAGCTTTTCCCGATTCTAATGGTTGACTCCGGCTAAGCATCCAAGGCCGTCTTTGGTTAGATAGCTATCGACAATCTTTTTATCTCCTGTGGCAAACCAGTATTGCCAGTATTGAGGTCACGCTTTAGGTTTACTACAAAGATGTGAATGCTTTCGGAAAAGATCCCTCTTCGGCCCAGACGCCTCAGGTTTGATTTGAGATGAACCCCGTCTCTGCGCGGCTTTTCAATATTAACTTTGAAAACCTGTGCCCGTTGCTGGATGCTAATGTTAAAAATATTGCCTTCCAGATTCTTGATGGCTGCGATGTCACGACTATTCCACTAGGTTTTTTCCGGTCAGTATTTGCTGCATCTGACTCTTCGGTAATGTTCAGTGTCAAATACTATTGACTCTTAAAACCAAACGGCTTAACTGTCGGCACCTTGGTTAGATCGAAAGTTGGTTGTCAGATGAGCACTTTGATCATGGCAGACAACTCTTTTGTCGGCCGCCCCAGATTGCGGTCAAAGTACTTTGCTATTTAGCAACAGGAAGTCATGGCAGTCTGTGTTTCTGAAATAACCCTGGCCATCTGCCTTCGAGCATTGGCCGTCTTTTAGGGGTAAGCAACTCCCAAGAGTCGAAAATGTAGCGCTGAGATCCTAGTCACCGCGCAAAAGAGCGATTGGTAAGCAAAAGACAATCTTTTAGCGGATGTAGCCAACCGGCGACTGAGTCTGGTTCTCGACTGTCTGATTGGTAATTGTCGAGGGTCAAGGATAGTTGGATCTCGCATTTTGGATGAACACAGACTTTGAATCACCAAGCTCGCTAGGAGAAAAATGGCAAAACCGCGAGTACTGTTAACTAGCCTATCCATTGACGAAGGTGATGGATAGTGATATACTCGGTGGCGATGAAACGCCTCCCCGAGAGAACACAAGGGGTTACACTGAAGTCGCTGCTCGTCGCTTCGATTCTGATCCCTATTAACTGCTACTGGGTGATCGAGATGGAAGTGATTCGATACTCCGGTCATCCTGTCACCATCTCCCTCTTTTTTAACGTTATTTTCAGCCTGTTTGTAATCGTCGGGTTGAACCAGATTTTTCGTCAATTTTCGCCTACCTTACCGTTAACGCCCAGTGAACTCATCGTAGTTTATCTGATGCTGTCGATTGCCTCGGGAATTGCAGGGCACGACATGCTAGAAATCCTGGTTCCCATGCTAGGGCACGCTTTCCGTTTTGCTACCCCTGAAAACGAATGGCGCGACCTATTCACGCCATTCTTACCCGATTGGCTGACGATTAACGACAACAAGTTATTCCAAGGGTATTATCAAGGAGAAGCTAACCTTTATACCGGTTATCATCTTCAGAGATGGGCTAAACCGGTTCTCTGGTGGTCCCTCTTTGTTTTTATGCTTGGTTTTGGGATGTTTTGCCTGAACGTGATGATCCGTAAGCGTTGGATTGAACACGAAAAACTAAGTTATCCCATTATCCAACTGCCGATGGAGATGAGCGGGGCACAGAGCCGTGACTTCTATCGCAGCCGATTTATGTGGATCGGTTTCGCCTTATCTGGTGGGCTCGCAGTTTTGAACGGACTTAACTTTATTTTTCCTGTGGTGCCAGAACTTCGGACACGTACTCAAAGCTTTCAAATCTTCACCGATACGCCATGGAATTCGATGGGTCGGGTTCCATTTTCACTCTATCCGTTTGCTATTGGCCTCGGTTTCTTTATCCCTCTAGATCTTTCTTTTTCCTGTTGGTTCTTTTTCTGGTTTTGGCGATTAATGCGTGTGGTCGGTGCTGCACTCGGATTGCGTGCTCTTCCTAGATTTCCATATATGAGGGAACAAGCTTCTGGTGGTTACATCGCACTTTGCGTGATCGCTATTTGGGCTAGTCGTGAACATCTGTTCCGTGTGTTTCGTGCTACATTTAGTGGAAACGATAGATCGAATGATACCGATGAACCGGTCTCTTATCGTTTTGCTGTCGTCGGATTTGGTCTGATCACGGTCTTCATGGTCTTTTTCTGCCTGAAAGGGGGAGGCACAGCGGCGATCACGCTTGCATTTTTTGCCTTTTATTATGCTATTTCAATTGCGATTACCCGGATGCGGGCTGAACTTGGCACCCCTGTCCATGACCTTCACTATTCTGGACCGGATGAGATTTTAACCCGTGCTTTTGGAACTCGTCGGTTAGGTCGAGGTAACCTGATCATGTTCTCCATGTTTTGGTTCATCAATCGCGCCTACCGTAGCCATCAAATGCCTCACCAACTAGAGGGGTTCAAAATCGCGGAACGCTTTAAAATGGACACACGCCGTTTGATTTTAGCTATTATGCTCGCAACTTTGCTCGGGTCGCTGGCCGGTTTTTGGTCATTGATTGATCGCGGATACCGGCTCGGTATGGAGGCTCGTGCTTTTTGGCCATCGCTCAGTGCTTTTGGTCTTGAACCCTATCGCCGACTGAGTCAATGGTTAGGGGCACCAACAGATCCCTTGGTGGCAGAAACTAGCTTCATGGGGCTCGGTTTTGTATTGACCCTTTTGCTAATGATGTTTCGAATGAAGTTTGTCTGGTGGCCGTTTCACCCGGCGGGTTTCGCCATCTCAACTAGTTGGGGGATGAACGTGACCTGGAGTTGCCTTTTTATGAGCTGGGTCATTAAATGGGTGGTGCTGAAGCACGGTGGTATAGGCCTTCACCGTAAGCTACAACCCTTTTTCTTAGGCTTGATACTAGGTGAATTTATCTGTGGTAGCCTTTGGACTATCATCGGTATTATCGCCGGCATCCCAACTTACGGTTTTTGGGTCTGACCGTTAAGTCGAAGCCTTTTGAATTTCCGTTGACATCCCACCGTAGGTGAAGGTATCTTAGTGTGGTTTTGCCCGATTTTGCCCAGAAATTATGTTTGAAAGTTTAACTGAGAAACTACAAAGTGCTTTTAAGAGGTTAAGCGGTCAAGGTAAACTGACCGAAAAGAACGTTGCCGATGTACTGAGAGAGGTACGCCTCGCCTTATTAGAAGCAGATGTCAATTTCAAAGTTGTTCGAACTTTTATCAATGAGGTTAGGAGCCGTTCGCTCGGACAGGAGGTGTTGGGTAGTCTAACGCCAGAACTGCAGATTGCCAAGATCATTGGCGATGAATTGACCAAATTGATGGGCGAAGCTTCAGTCAAGATTGAGTTGGCAAGCAGTGGTCCAACAGTGGTGTTAATGGTTGGCTTACAGGGATCTGGTAAGACGACAGCTTCTGCTAAGCTCGCAGACAAGTACAAGAAAGAGGGCCGAAACCCGTTGCTGGCGGCGGCAGATATTTACCGACCGGCTGCAATTAAGCAACTGCAAGTCTTGGGACAACAGGTCGAAGTTCCGGTTTTTACCCTGGGAACAGATGTTTCCCCTCTTAAGATCGCCGAGTCGGCTGTCCAAGAGGCAGTTAGCGAAGGTTATAACTTCGTTATTATCGATACGGCCGGACGTCTGCATCTTGACGAAGAGTTAATGGACGAGTTAAAGTCCATCAAGTCTTCTGTCAACCCAGACGAAATTCTGTTAGTCGTCGATTCGATGACAGGACAGGATGCAGTCAATGTAGCCGAACGTTTCAATCAAGATCTAGATGTTAGTGGGGTAGTCCTGACTAAGCTAGATGGGGATGCAAGGGGCGGGGCTGCGCTCTCAATCCGTAGTGTTACCGACAAACCGATCAAGCTTGTCAGTACCGGTGAAAAGGTTGACGCCAGTACGCTGGAGGAGTTTTATCCAGATCGAATGGCTTCACGGATTTTGGGTCAAGGAGATTTCAAGACTCTACTGGAACGAGCTGAAGCAACCTTCACCGAAGATCAAGCCAAAGAGATCGAGCGAAAACTGGCAACCAAACAGGGGCTCGATTTCAATGATTTACTACTTCAATTAGAGCAAATCAAGCAGATGGGACCTTTGGACCAGATCGTGGATATGATCCCCGGCGTGGGAAAAGCGATTCCCAAAGGGTTTCAACCAGACGAAGATCAGCTAAGATACGTCAAAGCTATTATCCAGTCGATGACGGTGCAAGAGCGGCAAGATCACCGGATTCTTAGTCGGTCGAGGCGCTTAAGGATTGCTAACGGTAGTGGAACAACCGTTCGTCAGGTCAATCAATTAGTCGATCAATTAAAGTTTTTGAACAGAATGACACAGCAAGCTGCTGGGATGCAAGGATTGATGCCTAATGTAGCCAAAGTTGGTGGGACAAAAGCCAAACGAACACGAGTTAGTGCTCGTACCCGACGGAAGCGTCGTCGTCGTTAATATAACTATAACTTAAAGAAACTAAAAATAGAAAAGAGAATGCGGATGTGTACATCCGATATCATTTGATGAGGAGATACTTTTGGCTGTAAGAATTCGATTACAACGGCATGGTCGGAAAAGAAATCCGTTTTATCGCATCGTAGCGACTGATGCCAGAAGCCAGCGAGACGGAGCGTTTCTGGAAGCCTTGGGATATTATGACCCCATGACTAATCCAGCAAACGTCAAAATCGATACAGAAAAAGCCCTTAAATGGCTTAGGACAGGAGCTCAACCCAGCGACACTGCCAGGAGTTTGTTAACGCAACTGGGGATTTGGGAGCAGTTTGTTAATCCTGGCGCTGCACCCACAATAGAAGAGGATGCCAGTGAAGAACTCCCGGTAAAAACCGAACCGGCTACTGCAGACGAGACAAAGGAAGAAGAGGAAGAATAAGCCTATTTTCGCAAGGTCTATCTCCAAAGCATTGTGATTAAAGTAGATCTGTTGTAGATCTGGCGTTCCGAACATCATGTCCTTGTTTGTTAAGCGACCGGTGGTTCTAAAGAATATTGTGACATCGGAATTTAAGATCCAGCTTACCACCGAGTTGAAATACGCCATTGAGCAGATTGACAGGTGGTTTGAGCAAGAGGAGTTCCAGAGTCGTCGCTCAATTACTGAAGCGAAACGTCAAGGGATAACCGATCAGGTGCGAAAGGAACTCAACCTGGAGCGAGAGCGGCAATCGCAAGTCCGCTTAAATTTGCAACGCAAGTTAGATGAAGTAACTCAGTTGGAAATCGATAGTATCTTCGCCAGTGGTACTTACGATGCCCCCGTCAAAATTGAGGTCGGTGATGATATTCGAACCAAGCTCTCACAAGCCGAGATCATCGTTAAAGATGGTATTGTAGTCGATGTAATCGAGTAGTTGAACGGACTCAATAGCAACACAGCCTAGACTAGCAGATTGGCGGATGAAGATCGACGTTATTACTTTATTTCCCGAAATCATACGCTCTGTTCTGGAATACGGTATCCTCAATCGGGCGATTGATCGTCAATTGTTGCGTGTTAATCTGCATCAGTTGCGGGATTTTGCTAACGATCGGCATCAGACGGTTGACGATTATCCTTATGGTGGAGGAGCGGGAATGGTTCTCAAGCCGGAACCGATTTTCGCCGCTGTTCATGCGCTTAACCCCGGCTCCGAAACACGCATCATATTTCTGACCCCACAAGGTAAACGGTTAACCCAACACTGTGTGGAAACACTTTCGCTAGAGAGCCATCTGATTCTAATTTGTGGTCGTTACAAAGGCATTGATGAGCGCGTTCGGACCAAACTGGTAACAGACGAAATCTCAATTGGCGATTATGTCCTCAGCGGTGGCGAGGTCGCAGCTCAGGTATTAATCGACGCGATTAGCCGAGTTCTACCTAATGCAATGAATGACTACCGGTCGGCACAAGAAGACTCGTTTAGTCAGGATTTGTTAGACCATCCACACTACACTCGCCCTGTTGAGTTCGAAGATATGCGGGTACCTGACGTTTTACTGAGTGGACACCACCAAAATATTGAACAATGGCGATATGATCAATCTGTTGCCAGAACAATCCAGCGACGACCAGATCTAATACGCCAACCGTAGGTCGGACGGCTACAGAAGACTGACCTTATCCGAAGAACGAACTTGAAAAGGAACTAAAATTATGGATCAACTTGTTAGTGCAATAGAACAGGAATATTTAAAGGCCGACATTCCAGACTTTCGGGCGGGCGATACCGTTAGAGTGGATACCCTAATTCGCGAAGGAGAAAAAGAGCGGATTCAAGCCTATGAAGGTACGGTTATCCGCCGCTTAGATCGTGGTATCAAATCAACCTTTACGGTGCGCCGATTGGCCTACGGAACCGGTAGCGAAAGAACTTTTCCCCTCCACTCCCCTAACATAGGAAGTATTAGTGTTGTTCGTCGCGGCGCTGTTAGGCAAGCCAGGCTCTATTATCTCCGTGATCGTACTGGAAAAGCCACCCGAATTCGAGAAAGGCGAGACCGTTAACCTGAGTACGGACAACCACCGGCTCAGATTTGAAGCAGATCTACATCAGCGAGGTTATCATCATATCGCAGGTGTAGACGAAGCCGGGCGAGGTGCTTTGGCGGGCCCCGTGATAGCTGCCTCGGTGGTATTGGTAGCGGGAACCCAAATTCCGGACCTAACCGACTCCAAGAAGTTATCTCCTTCCACCCGCAACCGGTTATTCGACCAGATTCAAACTTCCGCCCTTGCCGTTGGAATTGGGCAAGCCTCTCACCTTGAAATTGACCACCTGAATATCCTTCAGGCAACCATGCTCGCCATGCAACGAGCGATAGTTGCAACTAATCCTGTCCCTGATTATGCTTTAATTGATGGTAACTGCCTGCCTGAGATTTCCATGCCTGGGGAATCAATCATAAAAGGGGATACACTTTGCCACTCGATTTCCGCTGCATCTGTGGTGGCCAAGGTTTTTCGTGATCAGCTGATGTGTGAGTTAGACTCTAGATTTCCAAATTACGGTTTTCGTCAGCATAAAGGGTACGGCACACAAAAACACCGGCAAGCCATCGCTGCTTTTGGTATTTCCCCTTACCATCGACGGACATTCAAATTGGAATGAATTCTAAAATCGCAGTTGGTAAAATCGGTGAGTCGTTAGCTGCTGACTATCTCCAAAACTGCGGTCATCAGATCTACGAACGCAACTACCGCACCCGATTCGGAGAAGTAGACCTCGTTACGAAGCAGGTAGACCGCTTAGTTTTTGTGGAAGTAAAGACCCGTCGGAGCGAGAGGTATGGGCTTCCACAAGCTGCTGTTACTCCTAAAAAGCAGCAACAGATTTCAGCGGTTGCTGCCCATTATTTACAAGTTAATCAGCTGTTTGACCAACCTTGTCGCTTCGATGTGGTAGCGATTCGGCTCAATTGGCAAAATCGGCTAATCGATCTTCAACACATCGAAAATGCGTTTCTCTATGTTGCGGCAACAGAATCTTAAGCATCTCAAGAAAGATTCAAGTAACCTAGACCTACAGATCTAAACCGGTATTTGAATTGAGGCATGAAAAAGCGGGTTACCAGTTCACGTGGTAACCCGCTAGGTTGTGATCCAATCTGAGTATGTAGTCGTTTCCTAAGTTAGAGGATCTCTTTCAACAGCGGTTCGCGTGTTGGGTGGCGCAGCTTTCTCAGTGCTTCATCCTCGATTTGTCGGACTCGCTCCCGGCTAATTCCTAGCCGTCGACCAATTTCAGCTAACGTGTACTCGGTGCCATCGTTCAATCCATAGCGGAGTTGAATCACCAGCTTCTCCCGTTCCGTCAGCGTATTTAGCACTTTCTCTAGAGACTCTTTATCTGAATTGACTAATAATTCATCCTCGGGTGAAGCCTGCTCTTCGTCTGGCAATAAATCTGAAATCGTCGCATCTGGAGAGGATTCACTTAATGGTGAGTCCAGCGAAACAGTACGGCGAGTACTTTGGATAATCTCGACTACCCGCTCGACGTTCATTTCAACCCGCGCTGCGATTTCCTCGTTGTTAGGTTCGCGCTCTAATTCTCTAGCTAACTTAGCACGGGTAGCTTCGATAGTTCGGCGTGTTTCACCGACATAACAGGGAATACGGATAGTCTGGCTCTGTTGATCCAAGGCTCGTTTGATAGCTTGCATGATCCACCAAGTGGCATAGGTACTGAAGCGAAAACCTCTTGATAAATCGAACTTTTCAACTGCTTTCATCAAGCCGATACTACCTTCCTGCATCAAGTCCAGAAAAGTCAGTGCTGATTTGCTATGGTTGTGTTGCTTGGCAATGCTGGCAACCAGTAGAAGGTTGGCTTGGACAATCGCGTTTTTGGTTCCTTGTACCTGTTCCACCGCAATGTTCAGTTCTACCCACAAGTGGTCTAAGGTTTCCTCGCTAATAAAGTCGTCCTTAAATTGAGGTTCATCCTGAATATCTAACGGCTGCAGACCAGGTATATTGTCTGCGTATACTCGTACTTTATAGTCTCGAATCTCCCGTCTCATATTATCGACTACAACCGAGAGATTCATTGGAGTCCACCAAGCTTCGACTCCCGTTAGCCCGTCTTTATTGGGGCGTCGTCGGGCCAACTTGGGCTTAGATCTTTCGACAATCGAGATTGGAAAGGATTCTAAAAGTTTAGTCACTCTTTTCCGATCCAGATTAAACTGTCGAAATAATCCTCTCTCTCTTTCCGGTGTCAATAGGGGGGTTTTGGCGATTTCTTGAAGATATGAGAAAGCCTCATCCTTCGTAGCCTCGTTACCATCCCCATCTCGTTTGAACGTGGTAATCAACTCGCCCTCGCTCGTTAGATCCGTCGGGGCTGATAAGGGAGCGTAAACAGGCTCGACATCATCTTCTTCTTTGGCGTTGATACTTTCATTCTCATTAGCATGAAAGTGTCCTTCGTTCATTAGGTCTGCCTCCTCCAGAATTTTTCCTTGCAATCACATGATTTCCCTTCGCCATAAGGATTGCTTGTATTATATAATCTCTAATAGTTTGGAATGTTGGTTGTTTCATAACACCTACTCTATAATAGCGGATCTAAGTAACCATTCAGTTGGAGTTTTCAAGTTTAATGCATCTGACCAACAACCCAACTGGCAAGCAATCTTTTCGTCGCCACCGTCTAACTGACGAACAGAGGCCAGATTGGGTTTACGATAATGGTCGTTTTTTTATTTTTTTTTCGCTAAATACAACTAAATGGTAGTTTAATTGATGGATTGGCAAAAGTGGCGGACTCTTTTTCCGGTCACTGAAAGATATATTTACCTCAATCACGCTGCGGTCTCACCGATTTCTTGTAGGACTCAGGCCGCAATGAATGCCTTCTTAGCGCACACTACTCATTACGGGTTCGAGGATTTTGAGCCTTGGTTTGACCAAATCGAGTCGTGCCGGGGATTAGCCGCCCGGTTGATCGGCGCCTCGACCGACGAAATTGCCTTTACCAAGAATACGACCCAAGGTTTAATTTTAGCGGCTAACGGTATACAGTGGCAAGATGGAGACAACGTTATTATTACCGAAGCTGAGTTTCCGGCTAATGTTTATCCGTGGTGGAACCTCAAAGATCTAGGCCTTGAAACCCGAATGGTAGCCGAAAAGGACAAACGTATCCTACTTGACGATATTGAAGCCGCTATTGACGATAAAACCCGTGCAGTTTCTATCAGTCACGTTGAGTTTGCTTCCGGTTTTCGCAACGATCTCCACCAGATCGGTGAAATTTGCCAAACTAAAAACCTTTGGTTTGTGGTAGATGCTATTCAGAGTTTGGGTGTCTTAGATCTAGATGTTAAAGCCTGTCAAATCGATATCTTGGTCGCCGACGGTCACAAATGGTTGTTAGCTCCCGAAGGGGCAGCCATCTTCTACTGCAATCTGCAAAAGCTAGATCTACTTCGTAATACCAATGTGGGTTGGGCTAGCGTCATTAACGAATCGGATTTCTTAACCCTTAACCTCACCCAAAAATCCAATGCAGGCCGTTTTGAGGAAGGCTCCTACAATACAGTTGGACTATGTGGCTTACAGGCATCCCTATCATTGCTACTGGAAATTGGCCTTGCCAAGATAGAACAGCGCGTCTTAGACCTGACCAGTCACCTCATTTCGCACCTTGAAGAAAAGGGGTACCGTATTTTAAGTCCTACCGACCATCGAGACGAGAGGTCGGGGATTGTCGTTTTCCAAAGTGACCGTTTCTCCTCGGACCACCTGTATCAGATTTTAACCCACAACGCTGTTGCCTGCACCAATCGTGGTGGAATGATAAGGCTTGCCCCTCACTTCTACAATACTTACCAAGAACTGGATTTCGTGTCCCAGATTCTACCCTAGTTGTCTCTGGTTAATCATTGATAATCAAATGTATTTCAATCCGGTTATTCTTCCCCTGGGCTAATAGTCTACCGCCATCTTCCTCTAGTCTCTGCAAATAAACATTTAAGTTACCTTTACGAATATAATAGGTTTTTCCTTTTTTATCCACTAGGTACCAAAGATTTTCATCTCTACCTTTTTTGACCTCAAACTCCTCTGACAGGTTTTCGTTCCTTAAGCCAAAAGCCGTCTTGAGGCTCTTCATATACTTTTTACGATTCTCTCCGGCCTGCTTGTCTTTTTGACTGTTGCCTTTTTTTTCTGGGTTACTGACCAGATACTGAATTTGGTAAAGAAAATCGCTTGATCTCGGATCAATACTGAATAGAAAATCCTCATTATTATCAGAAATTGAGAGCTGCCCCAGATCCTCCTGCCGAATGAAATAGGAATGAGAGTTGTTAACAATCTTCCACCTATTTCTACGTTTAAGGATTGAATAATCGTCATTATGTTTGTAGGTGCCAACTTTCTCGACATCAAAGTTTGAAGATAATTTACCGACGTTAAATCCTTCCCTATCGGTTGCTAGCGGGAAGGCAGAAAAAATATTACTGAGGTCTGCCTTATCCTCTGTGCCTTTACTGGTATTATCCGAACTATTTAATTCGCTCAAGGTCTCTAGCTTTACGATCCAGTCTGGCGGCAAACTAAATAAAAACCTCTCTTTCTCTGAGACCAATGGCAACCGATCTGCACAAGCTATAACAGATATCTTGTCTATCAACTCTTGTGGGAAATTTTCGATCCCTTCCTGGAGATAGTGACGTACATTGTTGGCACGGACAAAAGATACCTCCCAGTTGGAACGGAAACGAGAATTGGGATCTCGATCATCGGGATTCCGATCATCTGTATGCCCCTCAATTCGCACCTGCGTAAAGGTCTGATCTAGAACCTGAATAAAGGTATTGACACCAACGGTATTAGTGGGGGGAACAAGCAGTTCGGTAACTACCATTAAAAGCAGCCTTTCTGCGTCGGCAGTCAACTGGTTAGTATCATTATGGAAGAGTTTAATTCTACTTGCGTTCGGTTCGTCAAGATGCGTAGATCTCAAATTAACACTGCTGATAATAATCCGAATCTTGTCGGCTTGCCTCTGGACTGCAATATTGGGATTTTTTTCACCCAACAGTTCCAGTTCTTTTATAAATTCCTGTCGGGCTAAAATGTCTTTAGGAACATCTCCCTGTCTCTGCATCGCTGCAATCACGGCCGAAACTGCGAAAGGATCTCCTTGCTTGATAGCCATAACGGCTGTCATTACAATAAAGAAACATAACAACAATGAAACCATGTCGCTGAAAGATCCTTGCCAATTCCCCTTACCCTCCTTTGACTGTTGACCGGCATAGTCTATATCCCCCGATAAGCGTTCGATTTCTTGTTCTAGTTGCGAAACTTGTTCAGATAGATCTACTGGGGTGGTCGACTCGTCTGCCATCAGGCTTCTTGGGCCGCTTCTGGGGGGGGCGCGGTCTGGTCGTTATCGCTGGCTGAAATGGAAGCCCATTGAACGGGAAGGTAGACCTTCAACTTGTCTCGCACCATATTTTCAGGTGTTTTTTTCATAATTAGGAGCGCCCCTTGCATAATCACATTCATCATGATGACCTGATCTTCGATTCTTTTCTCGACTTTAGTTGCAATCGGGCTAAAAAAGAAATTACTGAACAATACACCATAAAACGTGGTCAGCAGGGCTGTTGCCATTCCACCGCCCAATCCCTGCATCAGTTTCTCTGTGTCTGAAGGGTCTAAACCCGACATCATCACCACCAGACCAATCAAAGTTCCAAGGACACCAAAAGCGGGAGCGTTAGAGGACATATTTTGGATAATCTTGACCTGACCCGACAACCGTTGTTGCTCGTTCCGTATCTGTGCAGTCATAATGGAGCGAATATCGATTTCTGTATACCGATCCTCGACCATCTTTAATCCATCTTTGATGAACTGGTTCTCTGTGTATTCTTCAGCCATCGCCGACAGTCTAGAAGTTCCACCTCTAGCATAAGCCATAGAGATAGTCGCCATTTCGGTAATATACTGCTCTACTGCTGATTCATCTTCGGCAAAAGCCCTCTTGAAAGCGTCAATGACGTTTTTAACATCTTCGAGCGGGTAGGCTATAAAGGTAGCTGCAACGGTCATACCGAGGACGATCACCAAACTCGCCAAATCGGCAAAGAGAAGGAATTGGGCAAATTGAAATTTGACAGCGAGTAAGATGGAAACGATTAGAACCAGCAGGCCGACACCAAATCCAATTATCGTGCCGATGTTCATGTGGACTAGCCCTCAGCGGATGTGTCTGCCTGTTGCTCCGCTTGTTCGAGAATTTCCTTGGCAAGGTCGATAAGCATTTCTTCTAGTTCTTCAAACTCGACTTCATCGACCTCGAAACTATCGTCCAGTTGACCGAGTTCGTTCTTGACCTCTTTCCCGATTCGTGGTGGCAAACCGGAAAGAATTTTCTTCTGGAATTCCTCGCTCGTTTCTTCGTACTTAATCAGGGAAATCCATTGAAAGACCCCGACCTCTTCATTAGCTAGAATCTGTTTTAAAACCGCCCCTTTGAGGAAAGCAAGGTCAGTGAAAGATTCAATTTCGTCAACAGAGGTGATCACTTTTCTCTTGGCCTTAGCCGCAAAGAACTCAGGGCCAACTTCTGCTAACCAGAGTTCTAAATCTTCCTTTTTGAAGGTCAACAACTCGGAAGGAAACTCACCGCCACCGATCTTATTCAGCACTTGCGTTTTCTCAACACCTGCGGCCTCAGTTAAGCCTACAATATCCATCAACACCGAACGCTGAACAAGCCGTTTTTCGATAAGTTCATCAATCTCGCCTGCGACATGTGTCAGCCGAGCCGTAAACTCTTTCGGATTAAACATAATTTGTCTCTTGGAGGCCTCTTCGCCTTCGATTCGGATGACAAAGCGGTTTTTCAGTTGCTCTAATATAAAAGCACAATCCGAAGCGTCAAGAGCCAGGATCATGGCAGCTTGATCCAGAACCTCGTCGTAGAAGATGTTTGCCAACTCAGTTCCCATATCAGCCTTAGCGACTAGTGTTAAGACGCGACAAAAAGCTTCGCATATATGGTCAGTTCGCCCAGGCTGGATTTTATCGTTCATCGACTTCAAACGGTTGACTAGGGTCAAGACTAAGTGTTTAAGAATCGGATCCACCCCTTTGAACATCGTTAGGAGATGAGCCCGGCTCAAATTGATAACTTCGGTGCGGGTCAATGCTCGACAAGAAGCCGTTCGTGTCGCCTCCTTTCCCCCGCCTAAAAGAGCCATTTCGCCGAAGATCTGTCCGGCTCCAAAAACAGCTAATTGTTGCTCTTTGTTTCCATTTTCTAAATAAACTTCAATTTTACCGGCTTTTATGATGTGTGCGGATACGCCCGGCTGCCCTTGACGGAATAGGATCTCTCCTTCTTCGTATCTTCTACTCGAAAACATGAAATTTACCCTTTGGAAATTGCAGCTACTACCAAACTTATAACGGTTAATGTAGCACATGGTCAAGGGGTTGTCAAGCCGTGTCGGATGACGAACCGGAGTTGACTAAAGTTAGCTGTTAATGAAGGAAATTACACCGCTTGATTCGCAATAATTAATTACATACAACCAACTCCTTAGGCCAAAAGCAGGTTTGGCCTAAGGAGTTGACAGATAGTATGGAGACTGCTAAAATGTAGATTATCAATTTATTCTACTTTCAATCGGTATCGGACCACATACAGACCTTATGAAAATCAATATTACCGAACAACAAAAGAGACAGTATCAAGAAGAGGGTTACCTGATCTTGGAAAGTGTAATTCCGGGTCATCTTCTGGATCTACTGCGCGGTGAATGCCAAACTTTCATCGATCAGGTCAATGCGGAAATGGATCGACGAAATACTGACGTGATGGGAATTAACCATCGCCACGAACGATACTTTGCTGCCAACTGCTTTCGTCAGCAACCGAAGTTGAGAGACTTCCTGTTTAGTGACTTGATGGCAGAAGTCTGCCGAGCCACACTGGGAGAGACCGCTTATCTATTTTGGGAACAGTACGTAGTCAAAGGCGCAGAAAAAGGGATGAAGTTTAGCTGGCACCAGGATTCCGGCTATGTCGGTTACCCCGACCATAAACCTTACCTCACCTGTTGGTGTGCTCTGGATGATATGACGCCCGGAAACGGAACTGTTTATCTGTTACCGTTTTCCCAGGCTGGAATTCGTTCCTGGGTACAACACATTCGGGAGGAAGGGTCGAACGATCTAGTCGGCTACTTCGGTCAGGACTCTGGCATCCCCGCTATTGTTCCTGCTGGCAGTATTGTCGCCTTTACCAGTATCAATTTTCACAGTAGTGGGGTGAATAGCTCCCCGCACCCTCGTCGTGTTTATCTGGCCCAATACTCCGCTGAACCGATTCTATCCCGTGACGGCAGTCGGCTATGGGGTAATGCTGAACCACTATTGTACAAAGGGGAGTCGGCTGTTGGCCAACCGGTTCCAACTGTTTAAAGCCAAAGCAAAAGCCTTTAGGAATAAACGATGCAACTAAAAGCCAACGATGTCCGCCTAAATTGGTCTGGTGCCGTCTCTCTTCAGATCGACGACAACGGTGTCCAGCCGTGGCGCATTCCACACGGGATTCGGGGCTTATTCGATCCACAACTCCAACTCCGTGCCGCCATGCCGGCGGGCGTTCGTCTCTCCTTCTACTCAGACACACGGACGATTGAAGGGCAAATTGAAGCCGCATCAGAGAATAACCAGATTGACCTCTACTGTAACGGCGATTATATCGCAACACGGGACCTGCAAAATACCAACCAGTTTCAGTTTCGAGATCTACCGGCTGAACAGAAACTGGTCGAGTTATGGCTACCACAAAAAGGTACCTTCAAGCTTCGATCTATCTGTTTGAGTGACGAGGCAACCGTCGAGCGATTTGACAGTGATCGTCCTCGCTGGATCACTTACGGTAGTTCGATTACGCAATGCGCAGCCGCTCAATCACCCAGTTATACCTGGCCGGCGATTGTAGCACGCAAAAGTGCCTTCAATCTGACCTGTCTCGGTTTCGGCGGACAGTGTCACCTCGATCCAATGCTGGCACGTCTGATCCGGGACCTACCCGCTGATTTTATCTCCATCTGTTGTGGAATTAACATCTACGGAGCCGGCAGTCTAGGGCCGAGAGCCTTTCAACAGGCCATCATCGGAACTCTCTTGACCATCCGCGAAAGACACCCTGATATTCCACTGGCACTTATTTCACCGATCTGCTCACCTCCCAGAGAAGAGACCAGAAATGCCGTCGGTTTTACCTTGAAAACTATGCGAGAACAGGTGGCTGAGGCAACAGAAATCCTGAAGGCGCATAATGACCACAACCTGTTCTATTTCGATGGCCGGACGATTTTTGGAGCAGACCTGGTCCAATACCTACCTGACCAACTTCATCCTGATGCTGAAGGCTATAAGTTTTTGGCGCAGAATTTCCAACAACAGGTCATCAAGACCATCTTTCCCGGTCTTTAGCCAGAAGTGCCTTTGGCTTTCCATCGCCGCTTTGCCACAATATTACCACAATAGTTGACTAAATTTTTTCTTAGTCTTACATGTATATATTACACAATTAGCAGGATCAAAAGATGAAAATTACCGACATTAAATCGTTTCCTGTCTGGGGAGGTAACCGCAACTTTTTCTTTGTCAAAGTTGAAACTGACACCGGGATCTACGGTGTCGGTGAAGGCGGGATCACCTGGCGTGAGTTGGCGGCGGCCGCTTGTATCGACCACCTGAAACCGCTTTTGATCGGAGAAGACCCCGGCCGAATTGAGCATCTCTGGCAACTGATGTTTCGCGGCGGATTTTTCCCCGCCGGTCGAATCGCCTGCTCAGCTCTTAGCGCTATCGACATCGCCTTATGGGACATACGAGGCAAAGCCCTCGGTGTTCCCGTTTATGATCTGCTCGGTGGATTGGTGCGCAGCAAAGTGGTCTGTTATCCGCATATCGGTGGTGGAACCCCCAAACAGTTAGCCGACAATGCAACAGAGATGGCTGATAAAGGATGGCGATTCGTCCGATGGGGAACACCGACAGAAGGAGATATTCTGGAACCGTCAAAAGCCGCTCGCCAGACACTCGAACAGTGTGAAGCTATACGCCAGGCTGTTGGAGACGATGTCGAAATCTTGATCGACATTCACACCCGCCTCGATCCGCAGCACGCGATTCCCCTCTGCCGTTCGCTGGAGCAGTTCCGCCCCTACTTTATTGAGGATCCGCTCAGGTCTGAGAATGTGGCGACCTACCATCAAATGGCACGCCATGTAGCGGTACCGCTAGCGGTTGGCGAACAGTTCGCTACTAAATGGGAGTTTCGTGAACTGATCGAAGAGGAGTTGATGCAATACGCACGGATCGACGTCTGCATTGTCGGCGGTCTGACCGAAGCACGAAAAGTCGCCAACTGGTGCGAGACCCACTACATCGACATCGCGCCGCATAACCCGCTGGGACCTGTCTCGACGGCGGCCTGCCTGCACCTGGATTTAGCCACTTCCAACTTTGGTGTGCAGGAACTACCACGTCAACCGGGTACAATTCTGCCAGAGGTTTTTCCGGTTCAGGTGGTATTTGAAAATGGGCACCTGTTACCGCCAACGGCTCCGGGTCTGGGGGTTGAGTTCAACGAAGAGGCCGCCTTAGCACACTCTTATCAAGAGGGGAATTCACCTCGAGTATCCCGTCCTGATGGTTCATTCACTAACTGGTAGTAGGAGTTATTTGTACACTGTATGCCTGATCAATTTAAAAACCAATGTCGATTTCAAAAACAGCGTCAAAAAACCTCCCTTCCAAACCAACCGGGCGTTTTCACCTGCCTCCGCCGATCGATATGCCTGCTGATTTCAAGCCGACTTTGGTGCGCCGGTGGTGGCATTGCCCTTCTAATCCTCTCCATCGGACTTGGGCTAACGACGAACCTGGCCCGATCCGCCAATCGTGAAACCGATAATCAAACTCGCCGAGATATAGATCTCTACGTAACCGCGGTGCGAGCAGAGCAACCGATTAAACTGGATGGTGTCCTCGATGAACCAGCCTGGCAAAATGCTCGCCCGATCACAGATTTTGTCCAGATCCAACCTGATGAAGGAGCACCGCCGTCGTTGCCGACCGAAATTCGTCTGCTGTTTGACCAGAAATACCTCTATTTTGGTTTCACCTGTTACGACGATCAGATTGACCGGCTGGTAGCCAACGAGATGCGACGCGACGGAAAAAATGTCCACGAAAACGACAATGTCTTCATCCTGATTGACGGTTATAACGACCAACGGAGTGGGTTCTTTTTTCGGATCAATCCGCTTGGGGCTTTACAGGACTGTCAGGTTTTCAAGAGCGGCGACAGCCTAAACTTCGATTGGGACGCTGTTTGGCAAGCCCAGGCAAAAGTGAATCGGACCGATAATGGGCAGGACAATTGGGTCGCCGAAGTTCGGATTCCCTTCAGCCAACTCCGTTTCAAACCTCAAGATATCATCGAATGGGGTCTAAACGTCGGCCGTGAGGTCGCACGGTTACAGGAGGAGATCATCTGGTCACCAGTGCCTAAAAAGTATGGTGGGAAGGCCAAATACAGAACAGAGGATCTCGGTCGATTAAGAGGATTGGAAGAGATCGCCTCAAGCCGTAAGTTTGAGGTTTTACCCTACCTGCTGAGTGGATTGGCACAGGTGGAAGACGACCTTAAGGATCAAAAAATAGAGCCTATCTTCGAATTGGGTGGTGACCTCAAATATAGCCTGACATCCAATCTGACCGCCGATCTGACTTACAACACCGACTTCGCTCAGGTCGAAGCCGACCGGGAGTATGTCAACCTCAGCCGTTTCAGCCTCTTTTTCCCTGAAAAACGGCCCTTTTTCTTAGAGGGGTCTAATTTCTTTGAGTTTGGTATCTCAGGATCAAGCCTGAGTCGCTCACCACCCCTGCTCCTGTTTTACAGTCGAAATATCGGAATCGATCAAGGGCGGATGGTCCCAATTATAGCCGGTGGGAAACTGACAGGCAAAGTTGGATCTTACGGGTTGGGATTTCTTAATGTTATGACCGATCAACTAAAAGAGCCTTCAGAGGAACTCAGCATTGATCGAACTAACTTTTCGGTTGTCCGTTTGCGGAAGGACCTACTAACCTCATCTAGTTTGGGAGTCATTGCGACCAACCGGCAATCCAGCGCCGACAACTACAACCGAACCGGCGGTGTTGACTTTCTGTATCGTCCCTCTGAAACGCTGACCTTCAACGGCTTAATGGCGACCTCTACCGACCGTGATCAACAAGGTCAGGCCTTTTACCTGGGAGGTGGTTGGCGAGGCGATAAAATGCGAGCGTCCACTGGTTATAGTGCCATAGATCCAGATTTTGTGCCCGGCGTCGGGTTTGCCGAACGCGGCGGTGGGCGACGGCTGCGAGGAGAGTTGCGATGGGCTCCTTGGGTAAGCGACATGGGCGATTGGATCCGGCCCGCACTTGAGCGAATACATCTACGGGAAATCTGGTCCGGTCCTGAAACGGACATCTCGTTCAATAACGAGCAAGAGGTAGAAACTGTAAATCTGAGGTATCTGCACTGGATGAATTTCAAAAGCGGTGACTGGATCGCCATCGACGTTCAAAATACCGTGGACCGGTTAGAGCAACCCTTTGACGTTCATAGTGACCATCAAATTCCAGCCGGTGAGTACGTCTACACGCGATTCTGGCTGACAACCGAAACTGCTGAAACTCGCATCATTTCGGCGCGTATTTCCGTCGGTCACGGCCAATACTATCACGGTCAGCGTTCAGGGCTGAACGGCTTTTTGACATTCAAACCGAATGGTTACTTCAGCCTGGAATCGAGCTACAGCCTTAATCGCGTCAAACTGCCAGATGGGTCGTTTAACGCTAATGTGATCGGAGGACGATTGGTCTGCTCCCTCTCAACTTTAGCCTACGCTAAACTGTTCGTTCAGTGGAACAGCGAATCGGAACGGCTCTCGACCAATCTGCTTTTGAACTACATCTATCAACCTGGCAGCGACTTCTATCTGGTTTTGAACCAGATTTATAGTCGAGCACAGGGGCAACGGCTTGTAGATCGTGCCATCCTGGCTAAACTAACCTACTGGTACCAGTAGATCTATTCATAGGACACCAGGACGATGCCATCGCTTGAACAACAACAGAATATACGCCAATTGGATTTGGGCCAGTCGAAGGGTCAAATCCGCACCGGGTTACTGGATCGTCGGGACCAAATACCGGCAGATCTTCGTCGTCAGTGGAGTCAGCAAATCTGTCATTCCATCGATAAATTGATCGAAGAACGCCGGTTAAGCCGCATACTATTTTATTTGAGTATGAGAAGCGAAGTGGAAACCGATTGGCTGGTCGCTAAACAGTTGGCTGCCAATCGCCTGGTGGCAACTCCCAAAGTTGAAAAAAAAGCGATTCGTCCCTATCGGCTAACCAACTTGCGGACGGGGATTAATCTGCACAGGTTGGGAATGCGAGAACCGGACCCGGCTGTTTGCGACCCAGTTGATCCAGAATCCTTAGACCTTGTTTTGGTACCGGGATGTGGCTTCGACCTGCAACGGTACCGGATCGGTTACGGCGGCGGATTTTACGACCGTTTTCTACCGACCTGTCCACAAGCACTAACCGTTGGTCTGACTTTTGAGGCTCAGGTCGCCAATCAACTACCCACCCAACCGTGGGATCAGCCTGTAGATTTCGTCCTGACAGAGCAGCGGATGATTTAGAGCCTCAGTCTGATTGGTGCTCCACCGTGCCCCGTTTAATCAGCGGTAAATCTGCCCTTCTAGACCCGCGAATATATACTATACATTCGCTCCCCTACGGAGGAGTACCTTTGAAAAAAGAGAAAGAATGTCCGTAGAACAGTGAGGGTTGAAACACTAACCCATCGGTTTAACGTCACAAGCGATACGCCCATCCCACAAAAATCTCATCCTCTTCCTCCAACTTTTGCGCGGGTGGCGATCTCCGCTTCTCAATTGACTTCCATGCTTCGCCCGATCTATCTCGATCTATTCGATAGACGACGGGCTTTCTCTGGGCGGGGTATCCACTTTCGGGGATCATGGCGTTTTCGCCCGCACTAATCTAATTGAAGACGGAACCCATCGCTTCAACGTCACAGGCGATACGACCATCCCACACCGTAAGGGCGAAGCAGCACTGAGTAGTTGATTCTTCCTCCAACTTCCGTGTGGGTGGCGATCTCCGCTTCTCAATTGACTTCTATGCTTCGCCCGATCTATCTCGATCTATTCGATAGACGACGGGCTTTCTCTGGGCGGAGTATCCACTTTCGAGGGATCATGGTGTTTTCGCCCGCACTAATCTAACGGAAGACGAAACCCATCAGTGCTACTCCGCCCCTACAACCATCCCACACCGTAGGGGCGAAGCAGCACTGAGTAGTTGATTTTTTCTCCAACTTCCGTGCGGGTGGCGATCTCCACTTCTCAATTGACTTCCATGCTTCGCCCGATCTATCTCGATCTATTCGATAGACGACGGGCTTTCTCTGGGTGGAGTAGCCACTTTCGGGGGATTATGACGTTTTCACCCGCACCAATATCAACTACAAGCTCAACAAATCGGTGCTACTCCGCCCCTACAACCCCTACTAGCAGAAGGGGGTTAGTCCGCACCCATTACGCACCGAAATCCTAAAAAAATTCGATCCGCTACGCGGATACTCCAGGCGGAGGGCCGGATTAAGGACCCAACTAACTGCTAACAGCCGTCTCTCTGCCAGTGGTAAAGGACGCGGCTAACGCCGCTGGTAAAGGCCCGTGCTTCGCACGGGTCAGAAGTAATTAATTCGATCCTGACACACATCGAAACCCGTAGGCGTTGAGCCTACTATTCGGATAGTTGAAGGCGCGGTAAGCTACCCGCAGGTAGTTAGACGCGTTGGCGCTCCAAGACCCGCCCCGCAACACCCGCCTAGAGCCTGTGTCCGGCCCTAGCGGGTTCTTAGCTGGTGAACTACTATAATAGTTCTCTCCATACCGATCCTGACACCATTCCCAAACGTTACCCGCCATATCATACAGCCCATATCCATTAGCCGCAAAACTGCCTACTGGCGCACATTTACTCCACTTGTCCT